>CAJATL010000285.1 GCA_903944895.1 uncultured Bacteroidota bacterium | reverse complement strand
GGAATTGAAACCCAAAGAGTATCATTATTAAAAAATGGCTGTGGCTTTCTCCAAATCGCACCATACTGGAATTGAAACAAGTTTGCCGCGACGGATGGGCCTCATTATGTTTTCCTCCAAATCGCACCATACTGGAATTGAAACTCATTAACCAGATGATATTTGGAAAGGAAATTATTATCTCCAAATCGCACCATACTGGAATTGAAACAAGCATAGTAAGCAAGATTATCCATGTGTGAAGCATCTCCAAATCGCACCATACTGGAATTGAAACATAATGGCGCGCTTTGGGTTAAGCCGGTCATCAGGCTCCAAATCGCACCATACTGGAATTGAAACAAATGTGCCTGAACCTGCTCAAACAGATCAAGGAACCTCCAAATCGCACCATACTGGAATTGAAACATCAGTTGAAGCATCAAGTCCATCATCGTAATTAACTCCAAATCGCACCATACTGGAATTGAAACAACTCTCCGACTTCGATTATCGCGTAAAGCAGCGCGCTCCAAATCGCACCATACTGGAATTGAAACGGATTCGGCACGGCTTCGGCAATCTTTGAGTACTTCTCCAAATCGCACCATACTGGAATTGAAACAGAAAATCAACACCCCTTACGTTAGTAGGAAAAACCCTCCAAATCGCACCATACTGGAATTGAAACACTCTTTTTTGGTGAGTGGCTTATTGACTATTTGGGCTCCAAATCGCACCATACTGGAATTGAAACCTATTTATTTGCTGAATTTTCATAATTTGCTTTAAACTCCAAATCGCACCATACTGGAATTGAAACAATGAATTTGGATGGTTTACAATTTCGGATCATTGCTCCAAATCGCACCATACTGGAATTGAAACATAAAACCGGCGAATTTATCTCAGGTTTTCGCCCTCTCCAAATCGCACCATACTGGAATTGAAACGTTGTTGATAGCTTTGATCAGATAAAGCGGTTTAAGCCTCCAAATCGCACCATACTGGAATTGAAACTCCGATTGTTTAATGCCAAAGGCAATCCAGTCGCATCCTCCAAATCGCACCATACTGGAATTGAAACACTTCACACTTGATGCGGCAGGCAAATTGACTATTGCTCCAAATCGCACCATACTGGAATTGAAACAAAAAACAGGCTTATGTTTTACCACGAATCAGCAATCTCCAAATCGCACCATACTGGAATTGAAACAACGCTGGAAGCGTAACGCTGCCATGTGATGTGACTCTCCAAATCGCACCATACTGGAATTGAAACGTGTTTCTGTCATTGCAGCCTTTTCATCTGCTTTCTCTCCAAATCGCACCATACTGGAATTGAAACACGCGATGGCAAAGCTAATCGGACAAGCTAACAACTCCAAATCGCACCATACTGGAATTGAAACAAACGCTCCAAGCGATCAAGTTTAACGAATGAATGACACCAAATCGCACCATACTGGAATTGAAACTCGTAATATCGAATTTAGCAACGAGCTTGTCTTTATTCTCCAAATCGCACCATACTGGAATTGAAACAAGTTTCAACTTTGGATTGTGCAGGGTGGTTAACCATCTCCAAATCGCACCATACTGGAATTGAAACATTTCTGCATTGAAAGGAATTAACCAGCGGCAAAACTCCAAATCGCACCATACTGGAATTGAAACCAACCAACACGATAAAGAAAGAGGTAACAAAAAAACCTCCAAATCGCACCATACTGGAATTGAAACAGCGCTTGATTGATTTTAGAATACTTCTTCATCTCTCCAAATCGCACCATACTGGAATTGAAACGTAAATGGAGTAACACAAAACATTGCTAAACTTACCTCCAAACCGCACCATACTGGAATTGAAACGACTGGATGAATGAAGTTTTGGCCTATCAGATGGACCTCCAAATCGCACCATACTGGAATTGAAATTTGATGAATTTGGTACGGAAGTATGATCCTTTGACCTGTCAGCGTGCGCAGCACCTGGCAGCGTCATTTAATAGAGCCAGCGCAGCACCTGACAGCGTCAATAAAAGCGTGCTATTTTCACCCCTTCCTCACCTCCACATTCTTTAGCTTCCTGGTAATTTCCTTGTCAGCCCTGAACTGCATCTTTACCTTTTTTACGCTACGGAAGTTTACATCTTCTTCGTTTTCGTAAGATTCACTGCTAAACGAAAGCGAAAATATTCCCAACGGCGGCAAATGGACCGTGTAATTCTCGGCAAGCAGGTTAGGTACTATTTCGGCAAGACTGTTCAGCGCCGACAACGCATCGCCGCTGCTCAGGCTCGAGCGTTCGGCAATCATCCGGGCAATCATTCTAACATCGGCTTTTTGCCGTTTGCATGGGAAGGCAATGTACCTTGTTTTCTTTTCAGGATTCAGGCCGCCTTTTACTGACGTAATTTTATAAAGTACTGGCATAAGTTTATGTTTTTATTGTTAAAGCACTACAATTGTCTTTACCTGGTAACCCATTAGTAAGGAGAAACCAATAATTGTGACTTGCAAAGTTAGCTATTTAATATATAGTAAACAAATATTTACTTTATAGTAAAGTTTATTTAAACATATAGTAAAATTAATTTTACCATAAGGTAAAAGTACAACTTTACTTGAGAGATTCACCCAAGAATACGGACAAAAAAGATAAATGTAAAGTATTAAACGCTGACAGGTCTGGCGACGCTGTCAGGAGCTGCGCACGCTGACAGGTCGCGAAACCTGACAGCGTCGTCTAAGCGGACAACGTCGTTTTAAGCGAAATTTTAAGATATTATCCGCGTGTTTTTCCGAAAACTTTTATCTTTAACGCATCAAAAAAATGTGATTATGACTAAGAAAAACAAAGGCAAAGTCATTCCAATGCTGTCTCCCGAAAATTATATCAGGACAAAGGCACGCAGCTTGCCAATTTATGAATGCGTCATAAATGCCAACTGGGAAGAGACTAAATCGGCATTAGTAACTGTTGCACGAAAGCACTCAAACGGCAATATTACTGCCGGTTATTACTATATTGATCTGATGTGCCTCGGAGTTAAAGACACGTATTATGTCTTTAATAATCTGGATATTGATTACGAATCGGCAAAAATTGAAATGTATGAAGATTTTGGAAGAGAAAAGATTGATTATGCCCTTGCTCATAACATCGTTTACGCCAGCATCGAATTTGCTGAAGAATACGGGTTTAAACCCCACAGTAAATTTACTTCAATTACCCGGTTTGTGCTCGAGGAGGATACCGACGACATCGAACTGATAGATATTGAATGTGGGGAGAATGGAAAACCTTTGTACATACGTAGTCCCTATGAAAGTGATTTTCAGGCCAATGAGATTATCAGCCAGCTCGAAAAAACTGCCGGAACTGATAATTTTTCCTTTTTCACGGAAGTAGATGATTTTACTGAAGATGATTATGATGAGATTGATGATGATAACTTAGCTCAGGAATTAGAAGATAACAAAAAAGTTTTCTCAAAGTTGTACCCACGTTTAAATAGCTTAAATACAAACGAAATGAGGCAAGTTGGTGAGGCTGCTAATTTTATTTTTGAAGAGCTTACCGACCCCGGTCGGTTTGATGAGTATTATGATGTTTTTGCCGAATTTTTAAATATTGAATTTGATGACGGGCCTTTGCCACCCGAATTGTTTGGCCTGGAACCAGAAGAAGTCCTTTTAGCAAATAGTTTTGAAGAAATTTATTATGAAATATTCAACCTGACTGAAGAGAAGCCAAAAAAAGCCCGTAAATTATGGGAAGGTTTCAAGGATAAGGCCGGCAACATTGCCTCGGTTTATTATCTTGAATTGATGCTGCTTATTAGAAAAGAACCTGTACTATTTGCCGAAAAGCTCACGCAATATTATCAGATGTTTCCCGAATTCCCGCTGATAAAGCTCTTGTATCTTGACCATAAACTCAATTCTAATGACGAGGATTTGATTATTCAGGACGATTTTTATAGCTTCAACTATTTTTACCCGGAAAGGACAAACATTCACCTGTTGGAGATTTTTAATTACATGATTTTTTTGCTGACTTTAATACAACATCAAAACGACCCTTCCCAACTGGATGCATTTCATCACATCATTGAGGAAATGGAAGATATTCCTGAAAAGCATAAATTAATATTAATCATAGGTATCATGTCCAAAAAAATGGATTCGGTTGCTGAATATTTAAATTTGTAAAGCGAACCGGCGAATAAGAAATAATCATTTTAACTTTCATAACAATGCACCTATCAAAAACAAGCAGATTGTTAAATCAATTGTCAGACACCGAAAAGTTGGACTTCCTGAGCAAAGCGCTCGAAAATTCAACCAGCCTAAACGAACAATTTGTCGAGTATTTTGCCAACAAAGAAACTGCTCCCAAAGTTTCTCAGGCCGAATTTGAAGAAAAAATCCGCGAATATGCCGTTCATTATTCCTCCGAATTACATGAAGTTGATCTTGAAGAACCCAACTGGGAAAAGTGGGAACCACCCCACAATGGCTACATCCCGGAATATGAAGCGGCTCAACAACTTGCCGAACAAGAGGTTAATGATTTATTTGATGTATTTAAGAGCGATCTGATAAATTTAATTAATACATGCGACCTTGTCAAATTTTTTGCCGGCCTAACGGGTTTGGTTATTGCCTGCCGTGAGGCTGAAGTTGAAGACCCGTATGATAACCTGGGCGATCCCAACGAATTTTTTCTTAATACTTTTAAAGAAATATCAGAGGAACTGGTAAAGACTATTGAAACTACCATTTTCCGTCCCGATCTAATCGAACTTGCCAGCCTTTTGATTTTCGGTACATTTACGAAGGGTGAGGCTCTAGGTTTTCATTCGACGGTACATGATGGTATGCTTCTATCAGCATTAAAAAAGTGTCCCGAAAAAAGTAATGTTCTTTACGAACTTATTGCAGAAGACAAGGTAGTTAAAGAAATTTTCCCAACAACTTCGGTATTTATCATGAAAAACAGCAGCAAAGGAGGTTCCGACTGGACAAAACTTGCTGAACAGTTAAGCGAATTGGATGTATTGGTTGCTTTGGACTTACTTGAACATTATCACCAAACCGATAAACCATCATTTTACAGGGTTGCAAAAAATGCTTACCGTGCGTTTTCGCATCATTTGAGCAACTTCCTGCTCGATAGGATTGATGATGCGTATGATGTTGAATTTTCAAAGTTAGTTTTGAAAGAAAAGATAGCTAATGAACAAGATATTCATCTTTACCGCAGACTCAAAAAGATTCTGAATGAAAATGAACTTGCAGAATTTCGCCAGGGCTTTTCCGAAAGGTTCGACATTGGTTTTTATATTTCGATGCTTGAAGAAGATGGATTATACGAAACAATCGTCGAAGTAGCCCGCAAATGGAAAAACGGGATACATAGCCTCGATAAAATTATTAAACCAATTGCCGCCAGGTATCCTGTCGAATGTTTGCAAATTGCCGGAAAAATTATCCTGTCAGAATTGGAAAATAATCAGGGTAGGGGACTCTACTCAAGTGTTGCAGCGTTACTTCATATTATCGACAACAACACACCGGGAAATAGCGCTGTAAAACAGTTTGCAGCCGACCTCGTTAAACAATTTTACAGGCGTTCGGCATTAAAAGAAGAATTAAGAAACCAAAAACTCATCTAATAATTACAACAATGGAAAAAGAATTCAGTGTTAAAAGCACAAAAAACGAAATTCTGGCAGCTTATGAAGAATTGCTGTCCAAAGTAAAAGACCAAAAAAGCGATCAACCCAAGCAAATTCAGGAAGAAACCCGTAAAAAAGAAGTGGTGGTCAAAGCTTCCGAAAATTCGACCGAAGGAATTGTAAACGGCATTGCCTCGTTAAAACTTGGTGTTGCCAAGGAGTTGGATAAATTAAGCGAGCAACTTACTGCCGAGTACAAAAAGCTGGAGCAGATTCAGTTGGCCATCAATCTCGAAAAGAAAAACCTCGAAGAGCTTTATGAAGTAACGGCCAACGCCGATTCGCTGGCTGCCATGCTCCTGGCTCAAAAGGAAAAAAAGGCACAGTTTGAAGCTGAAATGGTGCTCAAAAAAGCGGAGCTTGAGGAAAAGATGAAATCCGAAAGGAGCAGTTTTGATGAAAAGATAAGTGCCGAAAAAGAGAGTTTTGAAACTTCGATGAAAGCTCAAAAAGAGCAATGGAAACTGGATCAGGCAAAATGGAATGAGCAGCAGAAAGACCTGAAAGACTCCACCGAAAAGCAGCGCAAACGCGAGGAGGAGGAATATCTTTACAATCTTAAACTTGTCCGTAAAAAGGAAACCGACACCTACGAAGAAAAGAAGGCTAAACTCGAAAAAGAACTCATCGAAAAGAAAGTTGCCTTTGAAAAAGAAATTTCGGAACGCGAAGCAAAAGTTAACGCAGCCGAAGCCGAATTGAACGAGTTGAGGGCAAAAGCCATGAGTTTCCCCAAAGAAATGGAAAAAGCAATTGCTTCCACCGAAAAATCAATTACCGAAAAACTTACCATGCAGTTTAGTTTCGAAAAACAGCTTACAGCCAAACAAACCGAGGGCGAGCTAAAGCTTCGCGAACAAACCATCACCACGCTTCAATCGAAAATTAAAGACCTCGAAGCTGCCAACAAGGAACTTTCTGGCAAATCGATTACCGCCGAAAACACTGTTAAAGACATCGCCATCAAAGCCATCGAGAGTGCCCGTAAACTGCAGATTATCGATAAAACCCGCGATAATCAGGAGAAGGATTAATGTTTTTTTGATTTTCTAATCTATAATTTACCATTATGGACGACATCTTTGATATCAATGGATTTTATGATGATGACGGCAATAAAATTGACCCGTTATCGGTGCCTGTTCCCGGCCTTTGCGTCTTGTGTAAAAGCAATGACGACACCGATCCTGAGGAAAATCTGCTTTGCCTGATGAATCGTTTCGATCAAAAAAGTGAAGATGATTTTAAATGTGGGGCTTTTAAAAAGAAATGAGTTAAAACAAGGAAAAATAAAATTATGCAACAACAAAAATTTTCATCCGAAAAGTATCTTCAGCAAAATGGCCGCAAATTACCCATCGAAAAATGCCTGATTGCGGATCTTTATTATGAAAATCATGGATTGACCATTTGCCTGATCATAAGAAAACAACCCAGCGGATATTTCAGTTTTGCCAATTTTATGGTCGACAGAGGTTGTCTTGGTATAAAAGAGACCATTGTCAACTGCAATTTCCCTAAGTATGAAATTGACAACATGATTGAAAAATTTAGTTCTTATGGAAGATTAGAAGAGGTTTCGCCCGTGTATTTTCACAACATGATTTACGGAGCCCTGGATTATGCTGCCGACAATGGCTTCCAGCCCTGCAAAGATTTTGCGCTTGCCCAATATCTGCTCAATCCGGATTTGGTTGATGATGGAATTGACGACATTGAATTTGGCTGGGAAGGAAAGCCGTTTTACATTCAAGGACCGTTTGATGATGGGAAAAGAATTTTAAGCATTTTAAAGGCAAAAGTGGGAGAGGGCAATTATCATTTCATTGCCGAGGGTGATATGTTTGATGAATAGAAATCCAAACACTGGGCGGCATTTGTAATGCCGCCCTATCCTTCAATTTTTTTTAAATGAATTTAAAATTCAATTATATCCAGACTTCCTGACCCCTCGCAGGCTAAAGTGTCTCGCATACAAAATTTGCTAAAAAGGTAATAAGGTTATAGACTTTAGTAACTCTTGTACTAAGGTTAAGAGCATGAAAATAACGTTTTTAACCTTAGTAGAAAAGAAAGTTACCACGAGTTTTAAAACCTTATTACCTTATTTTACAACGAATCAATTTGTAGGATAGTTTTTGTAAGTCACTTAAAAACAATAATTGGGTCAGAAATTCTGAAGTTCCAAGCGAAATTACAAATGCCGCTTAGCTGTGGATTTGGAAAACTAAAATTGTGTTGAAAGCATTTTTTCTATTGTGAACCCCGATAGTTATCGGGGTGCCTAATGTGGTTTCCTTTTATTTTGGAAGGTAGAATTAAAAAATCCCCTGCAGCCATTGGCGAAACTGGGCAACTTTTTCACGGCTGATGATGATGAGATCGGGTGGGGGAGGATTTAGTTTTACGGTCAGTCGGTTATTAAAATAAATCTCTGCTTCAACCAGCGCTTTCCTTGCAATAATAAACTGGCGGTTTGCCCGGAAAAATTCTTCGGGGTTAAGCCGCTTCTCAACATCTTCGAGTGTTTCCTGGATCGTGAACTTTTGTCCGGTATAAAGTAAAGCGTAAACCAGTTGGTTTTGGGTGTAAAAACAAGCCACATCATCGCAGGGCAACGGCACAATTTTGTCTTTATGATAAACGAGAAATGCTTGCTTTTGCAGAGTCTGCCGGGGTTGAAAACTTCGCATCAGCTGCTGTACTTCGCTCAATTGCTGCTGATTATACAGTTGTTTGGTATTCTGATATTTTGTTAAAGCATTTCGGATTTCGTGCTCCTGGATGGGTTTAAGCAAATAATCAATGCCGTTGAGTTTAAAGGCGCGGATGGCATATTCGTCGTAAGCTGTGGTAAAAATTATCGGCAGGCTCATGGCCGTTTGTTCAAAGATTTCAAAAGATAAACCATCCGAAAGCTGAATATCAGAAAAGATAATATCAATTGCAGTTGAAGAATTATTTTTGAACCAGGCACAGGCATCCGAAACCGATTCCAATTCGGCAACAATTTCGATCTGGCTGTTTACTGCGCGCAAAAGATTTTTTAACTTACGCAGGGCAATGGCTTCATCTTCGATTAATACAACTCTCATTTTAGTTGGATTTTACGGGTATTTTCACTGTAAAATAGTCAGCCGATGCGTTGATTTCGATTTGTTTTCCGATAAGCAGACGGCTTCGTGCATCAAGATTTTTTAACCCGATGCCTGCACCGGCGGTATCTTTTTTAAGCGATAAAGTATTTTTTACCACAAAATATCCAGGCTCCCTATAAAATTCGATTTTTACAGGATTTTGATTGGACATGCTGTTGTGTTTGATAATATTTTCGAGCAACAACTGCGAACACAGTGAAGGAACCAATGCTGTTTCATTTTCATCCAGGTTTATTTCGATAACCAGCTTCTCAGCAAATCTAACTTCCAGCAGGAAAATGTAGGCCCTTGCAAACCGGAGTTCTTCAGATAAAGGAACCAGGTTTTTCTCCTGAATATCCAGCACATAACGGAAAATGAGCGAGAGTTTATCGATAAATTCGACAGTTTTATTTGGGTCTTCTTTGGCCAGGCCGCTCAACGTATTCATCGAATTGAAAAAGAAATGTGGATTTATTTGTTGTTTGAGTGTTTCCAACTGTCCGGCGAGGTTTTTCTGCTGGATTTCGATGATGATATCTTTCATAAGCTGGTTTTGCCGGAAGGTATCCATGGCATGGGCAACAATGTAACTGATCGAAAAAACAATCAGATTCCGGATAAATTCATCACGGATAAAAAATATCAGCGGCAGTTTATGCATCTTCATCCAAACCGGTTGGTGTATTAAAATGGCCAGCGAGCATAAAGCGATGTAAGCCAACAGATTGATTAGTATTTTTTTAATCAGTGGCTTCTCAACCAAACGGAGGTTGAGCCATAAACTCACAAAAAACATGGCAATATTCAAAACCAGAAAAATGGTTGTATCAATCAGATGAAATCCGATCTCGCCGGATTCATTGTGCGAAATGGCAAGGGAAAACGGGGTTAACGACAGCAAAAACCCGGCGATAATGGCGTAAAGCCAGAGATATTTAAAACTTAATGTGTATTTTTTCATTTCATAGATTCCTGGATAAGTTAGTACTCATAATGAAATTGGATTAGTCCGAATTTTTGAAAGGCAAATGTAATAACAAAGGCTGCTATGGTGAATAATATCCAAAAGAAATCCTGAAATAGCGTATCACAAAAGGTTTGCAGTGTGATTGCTATTTCAGGAATAGTTAAGGATTGACAGCAATAAATATTATTCTTTGATAAACTTTGTAAAATAGGTAGTCACCGGATCAGTTGCTTTCACCACATAGAGTCCTTTGCTAAAATCGGAGCATGGCACTGTTAAAGTCCCTGAAACATTGCTGATGCTAATGATGGTTCTTCCCAGCGAATCCATGATTGTTACTTCGAAATCTGATTTTTCGGAAAGTAAAATGGTGAGCGATTCTTTAACCGGGTTTGGATAAACCAGCAGGTTAAAATTGACTTGAGTTTCATTTTCGATCACTGCAGTTGAGCAGCCATCGGCAAGGCTTTGGTTAAAAAAAGCAAGGTATTTTTCATCCTGAGCGGTCGAATGCCAGAAAGAACCTCCGTGTGCCTGGTTGGCAATTAGTTCGTAAGTATGTGGTAATCCTTTGGCGGTAAGCAAACTATCGAAAACAAAACTGGAATATGGAGCAACGTTGCAGTCATGATCACCGCAGGTAATAAAAAAGTATGGATCGCTCAAATCAATTTTTGCCATTGGATCGGCACTTGCAACGCGTTCCGGGCAGGTTGGCAAAGCGCATCCGAGCAAAATTGATTCAGGAGAATTTGCTGCATTATGGTTTGCCGATGAACAACCAATTCCTTCGTGACCATCCATGATTAAAAAATTGGTAGGGCCAAACAAATCAACAACTGCTTGTACACGGCTTGTTACGTTGGTGCTGCCTAAGTGCAGGCCTTCTAATTCGGGAAAATTCCACGAAGTTCCCACCATCGAAACCAGATGTCCGCCAGCCGATTCGCCAATAAGGCCAATGCGGCAGGTATCAATAAAATACTGGTCGGCATGAGCCTTTAAAAACCTGACTGCAGCTTTACAATCGAAGATTTGTGCAGGCCAGATCGAATCGCCGCTCAAACGGTAATTAATGTCGGCACAGATATAGCCGTTGTTGTAAAGATTTACAAACGATGGTTGCTCCGAAACACCTTTGCCGCCCATCATAAATGCCCCGCCATGAATGTGGATGACCAGTGGTGTGGCACTTGTTACCCCTTCCGGGATGTACAAATCGAGCATCTGTTTGGTGTTGCCGTTTCCAACATAATCAATGTTCGAATAAGTTGGTGTCCATTTTTGTGCTTCCAGATAAAGGAATGGCAAAATACAAATTGCTAAAAGAATAAAGAGTCTTTTCATAATACTTAATTTTTGAATTTGATGTTTAAAAAACTGGTACATTTTTTTGTTTATAATTTTGATTTTTAAAAGACTTCAAAAGCTTTTATGCTTTTGAAGTCTTTTGTTTTCTTGTTTTATTGCCTAAAATTATTCTTCACAAACTACAGTGCCATCCTCGTTAAAAATTACGGATAACCTGGTTTGACCATCCGTAAGATAGATCCTGTATTGAATATTACCGGCGGCAAGCGTAAACTTTTCGCAACGGTCGCGTGAAGTGTAAGCCGGATAATTTAGTGCTATCGCATCAATCACTGCTTGTGGGACATCAGTAAACAAAGCTCTTTCAGCAATAAATAAAAAGGCATCCGAACTATCAAATGCAAGCTTTAACCGCAGCGATGCTGTCGAATCGTTAATCATCACTTCGGTAACAGCACCAAACTGGCATATCGAATCCAACCCGGCGTGTTTAATTGTAAATGAAGGATAATTAACGGTGATAAAATCGACGATAGTCACTGAAAGTGAGTCGATAGGAATCGAATTTCCATGTCCGCCGCCATGATGGCCACCACCATTGCCGCCGCCGTGATGTCCGCCACCACCTCCATGATTTCCACCACCATGATGCCCGTTTCCAACCAAAGTATCACCGGATTGATTTCCATGGCCATCAAAGTAAGCATCTCCGTCACCCAAATATTCACCTTTTGCAGTAAAGGCAAGTACTTCAGTCGTGTTTAAGGTAACTTTTACTTCAGCAGCACTGTTGCCTACTTTTACCGCAGATTCGATAGTTGCGTCGGGAAAGTAATTTTCGACGTAATCGTTGATCGTAGCCGTTAAATTGGCATCCGTAACACTTTGAACATCTGAGCTCAATTGATCTTTTTTACAAGAACTCATTACCAGCGTGAAAGCCAGCATTAACAAAATGATTTTTCGCATAATTAATATTGTTAAGTTTAAAAATCACACCAAAAGTATCCTGGCAGATAATGGATTTTTTGAAAACCTGAATGAAGTGTAATAATCGGACTTTGAAGTGTTGTTTTTGGAGGTTAAACTGTTTTGGAGAAGGCTCCGAAGTAAACTTTTTTCTGATAAATTTTAAGGATTACAGATAAATTTTGACCGTTAAAACCCTCTTTAGATTTTTTGAAAATCTAAAGAGGGTTATCTTTTTAAAACAAAGAAGTTGAGGCTTTTTGTGATTATTTTAAATATTGATTATTTAAATCATTTATATTCAATGTATTACATCTCCAAAATTTAGAGGGTTTCCAAACAAAATTGTAAATCATTAATCTATAATTACATACAAACGGTTTTATTGTTTATTGATTAACAGTACTTTGTTAAGTATCATAATTTCAGCGTTTTATAAACTGATGAATTCTTTCTTAAATATTAATAATTACACCATTTGTTTTTAATTTTGCCCATCATTAAAAAGGTTGTCCGGAAAGGTTTTTGAATGTTTTAATAATCGCTAAATCATCTGAACGGACAGAAGTAAGTTCAAGGAAGATTTAATTCGTACAACGAAAAAAGGAGTTCGACCGTGAATAATTCAATTCTTTTTGCAGTAATTGCGCTGAGTGCCATTGGCGCGATGTCGGCAATTATCCTGTATTTTGTAGCCCAAAAATTCAAAGTTATCGAAGATCCACGCATCGATGAAGTTGAAGACAGTTTGCCTAAAGCCAATTGTGGGGGTTGTGGATACGCAGGTTGCCGGGCCTTTGCCGAGAAAATCGTGAAAAACGGCAGTATGGATAGCCTGAATTGCCCGGTAGGTGGCAACGATGTGATGGCTCAGGTAGCACAAATACTCGGGCTGCAGGCTGACGAAAAGGATCCAATGATTGCAGTACTTCGCTGCAATGGCTCACGTGAAAATGCACCTGCAAAAATTAAATACGACGGTCCTGCAACCTGCGCCTTTGCGCATAATTTGTATTCTGGCGAAAGCGGCTGCCCTTTTGGATGCCTCGGACTTGGGGACTGCGTGGTTTCGTGCAAATTTGGCGCACTTTACATGGATCCGAAAACAGGCCTTCCAACAGTTGTAACCGACAAATGTATTGCTTGCGGTGCTTGTGTAAAAGCTTGTCCACGTCATATTTTTGAGTTGAGATTTAAAGGAAAAAAGGATCGCAGGATTTATGTCTGCTGCGTTAATGAAGAGAAAGGAGCACCCGCCAAAAAGAACTGCGAAGTGGCCTGCATCGGTTGCGGAAAGTGCGTAAAAGCCTGTGCCTACGATGCCATCGAACTAAAAAACAACCTGGCTTATATCGACTTTGAGAAATGCAAACTTTGCCGCAAATGCGTTGACGAATGTCCCACCAATGCAATTCATGAACTTAACTTCCCACCACGTAAGGTTAAACCTGACGGGGTAGAAGAACAAGTGCAATCCCCATCAGCAGAATCATCTGTATCATGAAATATTTACAACACGATTTCAATAGGAGAACAGAATATTGAAAACATTTAAAGCCGGTGGAGTTCACCCACCAGAAAACAAGTTTTCGGCTGATGCAGCCATCGAAATATTACCTATTCCGAAGCGGGCTTATGTATTAACTTCCCAGCATCTTGGAATCCCGGCAACGATCCTTGTAAAAAGAGGCGACGATGTTAAAACCGGCCAGCTTATTGCCAAAAGTTCAGGTTTCATCTCAGCAAACATTCATTCGCCGGTTACAGGCAAAGTTTTCAAAATTGAAGATGTGATAGACCAATCCGGCTATAAACGGCCAGCTATTATTATCGATACCACCGAAGATATTTGGGAAGACGGGATTGAACCATCAGATAAAATTGAAAGAGAAATTACGCTTTCGCGGGAAGAAATTATTAAACGCATCAACGAACTGGGTGTTGTGGGATTGGGCGGAGCCACCTTTCCCACCCATATTAAAATGATGATCCCTGAAGGTAAAAATGCTGAATTGCTCATCATCAACGGTGTCGAATGTGAGCCTTACCTTACTTCCGACCATCGGCTGATGCTCGAAAAGGGTGAACAAATTCTGATTGGAACAGCCATATTAATGAAAGCCCTCGGTGTTTCGAAAGCCATGATTGGCATCGAAAATAATAAACCCGACGCTATTGCTCATTTATCTATACTTTCCGAAGGTTTCAAAGGAATTTCAGTTCATGCTTTAAAAGTAAAATATCCGCAGGGTGGCGAAAAACAACTCATCAAAGCATTGACTGGCCGTGAAGTACCCTCAGGAAAATTACCCATCGAAACCGGCTGTGTAGTTAATAATGTGGGAACTGCCTTTGCTGTTTATGAAGCCGTCCAAAAGCGGAAACCGTTGATTGAACGCGTGGTTACCGTTACCGGAAAAGCAGCAAAGAAACCATCCAATTTTATGGTAAGAATCGGAACACCAATATCCGAACTCATCGAAAAAGCTGGTGGCATCCACGAAAACCTTGGAAAAGTTATTAGTGGCGGCCCCATGATGGGCAAAGCACTAACATCACCCGAAGTACCAGTATTAAAAGGTACTTCAGGTATTTTGCTGATGCTAAAAGAGGAATCAGCAAGGGAAAAAATAAGCAACTGCATCCGTTGTGCAAAATGTATTTCTGTTTGTCCGATGGGGCTGGAACCATACCTTCTCGAAAAGCTAACATTTATCGAAAACTACGAACAGGCCGAAAGCCAGCGCATCTTAGATTGCATGGAATGTGGTTCCTGCCATTACACATGCCCCGCCGGCAGGCCGCTACTCGACTATATCAGGTTGGGAAAAAGCAAAGTTTCGTTTTTAGTTAGAAACCGAAAAAAACAGTAAACACCTAATCTGATCTAACTGTCAGATTTTAACAAAACATCGGCAGTATTATCAGTATAAATAATTGAAATTAAAATATTTAGATACAAAAGAAACTTAAAAACTCATTTGATGGATCTATTAACAGTTTCAGGTTCGCCGCATGTGTATGACCGGACTTCGGTTAGCAAAATCATGTGGGGGGTCGTTATCGCACTGATTCCGGCTATGCTGGTTTCGTTCTGGTATTTCGGGCTGGGCGCGGTGGTGATAACGCTCGCTGCAGTAATTTTTTGTGTTTTGCTTGAGTACCTCATTCAGACACAGATTTTAAAAGAACAAACCACCATAAGCGATGGTTCAGCAGTGATTACCGGGATTTTGCTGGCTTTTAATGTACCCAGCAATCTTCCAATCTGGCAACTTTTTATCGGATGCCTTGTGGCTATTGGAGTTGCGAAGATGTCGTATGGTGGATTAGGGAAAAATCCTTTTAACCCGGCATTGATCGGACGGGTTTTTCTGCTTATTTCCTTTCCTGTGGATATGACTTTGTGGCCGCTCCCCATTGCTAACAGGCTGGTTTTAACTGATGCCATCACCGGGCCTACCTCGTTGGGTGTGCTCAAAGAAGGGTTGTTAAACCAGGAAACCGTACCTGAACTGATGTCGAAATTGCCGGATTACACACAGATGTTTTTGGGAAATATCGGCGGCTCGTTGGGTGAGGTTTCTGCTTTGGCACTGATAATTGGTGGTTTTTTCATGTTGTATAAAAAAATAATCACCTGGCCAATTCCTGTTTCTTACCTTCTTTCGGTTTTTGCCTTTGCAGGAATATTGCATCTGATAAACCCTGATTTATATATCGATCCTTTGTTTCACCTCCTGGCCGGCGGCTTAATGCTGGGTGCAATTTTTATGGCAACAGATATGACAACCTCACCGATGACCATAAACGGGATGTTGGTATTTGGTTTTGGATGTGGAATTTTAACGGTTCTCATCAGGGTTTTCGGGGCTTATCCGGAGGGTGTTTCATTTGCAATTCTGATTATGAACGCCACTGTTCCACTTATTAACAGAGGGTTTAAACCTAAACGTTTTGGGGAGGTAGTTAAAAATGGCTAAGTTAGATTCATCATTTAAAAATATGCTTTTGTCCCTGCTTATTATTTCGGCAGGGATGTCGGGAGCACTTGGTTTTGTTTATTCATTAACCAAAGGCCCTATCGAAATTGCAAATAAGCAAGCAGAAGTTCAGGCTATTAAGGAGGTTTTGCCCACTTTTGACAATGATCCAACAGCAGAATTAAAATCAATCGACGGTCTCGATTATTATGTTGCCACCATTCAGGGACAACCCGCAGGTTATGCCGTTAAAACCTTTACTGATAAAGGATTTAGCGGAAAATTTACTTTAATGGTAGGTTTTAAGCCTGACGGGTCGATCAATAACATTTCAGTTTTGGATCAAAAGGAAACACCCGGACTTGGAACCAAAATGAAAGAGCCTAAATTTAGAAATCAGTTTTTAGATAAGAATCCTGCCATCTTTACCTTAAAAGTTAAAAAGGATGGTGGCCAGGTTGATGCGATTACTGCCGCTACTATCAGTTCAAGGGCTTATTGTGATGCAGTTCAAAAAGCCTATCATGGTTTTTTACAAAATCTGGCCAAAAATGATGAATCTCCAGATTCAGATTCTTTGGTTTCAGATACCACAAATTTATCGAAAGGAGGCCAGAAATGAGTAATATGACACATTTAACAAAGGGTTTGTTTAAAGAAAATCCAACATTTGTTCTGGTTTTGGGAACCTGCCCAACGCTTGCTGTAACAACTGCCGCAATGAATGGTATCGGGATGGGGCTTGCAACAACCTTTGTTTTGGTTTTTTCAAATATGTTTATTGCCCTCCTGAAAAATGTAATTCCTGATAAAGTCAGGATTGCCGCTTTTATAGTTGTTATCGCCACTTTCGTTACGATTGTTGACCTCGTGATGAAAGCCTATACACCCGGACTTTACAAGACGCTTGGCATTTTTATCCCACTCATCGTTGTAAACTGCATCATTTTAGGAAGGGCAGAAGCCTTTGCACAAAAAAATTCGGTGTTTAATTCTATTCTTGATGGAGTTGGGATGGGGCTTGGATTTACCCTTGCTTTAACGCTGATGGGAAGTATTCGTGAAATCCTTGGAAATGGGTCGATCTTTGATATTCGTCTGATTTCTCAGGATGCTAAAACCATTTTGATGTTCATTCTTCCTCCAGGTGCTTTTTTAACTTATGGTTATCTTATCGCCATCATGAACAGGATCAAAGAAAGGAATAATATTTAGCAACTCTTTTTGAACGAAACAAATTGATCACTTAATAAAATGACAAAATGGATTTAATTAAAATCGTCATACTTGCGCTGGTTGTTAATAATGTTGTCCTTGCGCAATTTTTAGGGATTTGCCCGTTCCTTGGTGTTTCAAACAAGGTTCAGACTTCGTTGGGTATGGGAGGCGCTGTTATTTTTGTTATGGCGCTTGCCAATCTGGTTACTTACCTTATCCAGGTTTATATCCTGAACCCGCTTCATATCGAGTTCATGCAAACCATCACCTTTATCCTGATTATTGCATTTTTGGTGCAGGTTGTCGAGATAATCCTTAAAAAATCAGCACCTTCACTTTATCAGGCTTTAGGCATTTATCTTCCATTGATTACAACCAATTGCGCCGTTTTGGGGATTGCAATTCTGGCCGTTCAAAAAAATTACGATTTAGTTACCAGCGTTGTTTATGCTTCTGCAATTGCTGCTGGTTTTACACTTGCAATGATTCTGATGGCCGGTATCCGCGAACAACTCGAATTGACAGGTATTCCAAAAGGAATGAAAGGGTTCCCGATTTCGTTGATTACCGCAGGTTTGCTGTCGCTGGCGTTTATGGGATTTGCAAACTTGGTGAAGTAACGGTTTTATAGGACAAAAAAAATGCTCAGGCAATCATTTGTCCGAGCATTTTTTCCTTTAGGCCAGTGATAATTGCAGGTTATCCGCCCATGTTGTAATAAAAACGCTCCCTTATGATCTGATCGTCTTTCCATGTTTGAACAGCAACTTCTTCCATTTTCATGCGATTTCCATCCTTAAATGAAATATCCATCCACGATTCAACCATCGTTACACAGGTTTCTTCATTTGAAGTAATTGCAGTAACGCCGCCATCATTCATCAGGCTAACACTTGCAAGAAATTGTTTTTCGTATTCACGGTTTTCGGCTTTACCGTTACGGGCCGCTCCAGTGGCTTCAATCATAACTACATCCTCGTGGTAGTATTTCTCAAAAGCATCAAGCAATTGGCCCTGGCCAACCATCTGATACAAATCCTTAGCTTTTTGTAAATAACTCATTTTGCAAATTTTTAAATTTATTGCTTTTAAACGCAGAACGCTTTAAAAGGTTCAAATGCTCTATTAAAAAATAGAAACAATAAGAAATTGCTAAACTTAAAATTTAAAGTCAGAAAAGTGTTAACAAAAGTGGTTACAACGGAATAAAAAAGGGTTACAATGTTTTGTAACCCTTTGATTTTGTTTGTGATCCAGACGGGGCTCGAACCCATGACCCGCAGCTTAGAAGGCCTAAACTTTTACTATTTATTACCTTTCGTTATTTAGCAAAATTACATAAAATATTAATTATCAGTACAATTAATAAAAATAATATTTACCGTTATTGTTTGTTATATGCTATTATTTATTACTTTTGTTTGAACAATGTTTGAACGGATTTTTAGTAAAAACCTAATAAATACAGGCAATGGAAAAAAGTTTTATTGAAGGTGGGGTAACTGGAATGATCATTTATGATACCAGGCGAACAAAGGACGAAACGAAACACCCGGTAAGATTTAGGATCACCCATAAAAGGGAAGCTACCTACATTTCACCAGGCTATTATTTTACACCTGATGAATTTAAACGCTTACCAACAACCCGCGAAACTGAACTAACTAAACAGCGCACAGCAATAGGCGATCAGTTTACAGCCATTAAAAACACTATCAGGGATATTATTGAAAACGGCGATTATTCACACAACAAACTGAAATCAATTTTAGGCCGTGGCGATACTGATAATATTATCACATGCTTTGAAACGATCATAAAAGAAATGAACAAGGCCGGGCGAATTGGTAACGCTTCAATTTATCGAAATACTATGAATTTTTTGATTAAATATGATAGCAATAAAATCACCTTCAAAGCCATTACACCAAAGTATTTGGAAGGCTTACAAGCTAATATGAAACAAAACATTACCCAAAGCACCGCAAGTATTTATTTAAGGACAATTCGCAGCGTTTTTAATTGGGCAATTCGTGAAAAGATAATAGATCCCAAAATTTACCCTTTCAAAAAAAATACTGATGGTGCAATAGATGGTAAGTTTCGTATTATTGATGGATCCGGCACCAAAACAGCGTTAACAGCCGAGCAAGTTTCTTTAATCAGAAATTACGAAATACCAAACACTTATCCGGCAATGAAACGAAGTCGGGACTTGTTTCTTTTGATGTTTAATTTAGCCGGAATATCAGCAATAGACCTGATGTTATTGAAGTGGAAAAATATAAACGGCAATGAAATCCATTTCGAAAGAAAGAAAACGGCACGAACGGTAAAAAAGCAAACTATCATTAAAATCCCGATCACAAACACAGTACAGGCAATTTTGGACAATTACGGCACCCAGGATAAAAGCGGCGATAATTATATTTTGCCTTTCATGGTTGGAGCCGAAACACCTTTGCAAATTAAACAGGTTGCGGCCAATCATACCAGGATAATGAACAAGCATTTAAAAGCTATTTCAGATGCTTTAAAATTGCCCAGGGTATCAACTTATGTAAGCCGCCACAGTTACGCCACCATATTAAAAAACGCCGGTATTTCAGTTAGTTTTTTGCAGGAAACTTTAGGACATAGCAGCCTTCAGACAACAATGAACTATTTAAAAGGCTTTGAGCAAAAACAGCGCCGGGACACCTTCGAAAATTTGGAAACCCTAATAAATACCCCGATACAATGAAAAAATTAAGTTTTAAAGAAATTTCAGAAAAGTATGCAATCGAACGGGATCAGCTAACAAAAATTAGTAATATTTTATGGGAAGCATTTATGATAAGAATTAAGGGACAATACAGGCCAATTGATGACAGCGAAACAATTAACAAAATCATTTCTGAAAGACCCCGATTAAGCAGAATAACACATGAATTTGATACAAACCCAATTTATCAAATCGAGGAAAATCCAAAGTATCAAAGGGATTATGATCATGCCTATCAGAATTTTAGACAAGTTTATGGTATTGATGAACGGCACCCGATAAAAAGAATATCATTCAAACTTGCTTCAGGTGAAATTCTTAGCATAACAGACCCCGCAACAATAGAAGGGATCCGGCAGGGATTAGAAAAAAATCAAAAACACATTTTAAAATCTGATGCCAGGGAAGCGCACCGCCCGAAATCCGAAAAGAAAGCCAGGGTAAAAAAAGCAATTGAGTTAACGCTATCATTTGCGCCTGATGGATCCGATAATAGTAAGTATCTTTTTGTAGGCAATATTTTTGCTGATATGGGATATGTTAAGAATTATGAAGCCTGGGACAATGATCCGGGCGGGTTTGCAAACTATAATGAATATTTAACTTCATTCATTAAAAACGCCCTATTTCATTAAACAGGTAAAAACACCTTAAAACATAGGCAGTTAATACCTATGCTTACGCTTTAGCACTGCATTAATATTGCATCATGTTTCACTTAAAAATGTAAAACAATGATGAATATGAATCCTTTTGAAGTCTTAGACCAAAGACTTATCAACATTGAGCGAATATTATCGCTGATGCAAAGCACCCAGAGCGCACCGCCCAAAAAACCAGATGAATCATTACTGGAAGCCCTGGAAGTTGCTGAAATTATCAAATCACCTGTAACGACCGTTTACAGAAAAGCGCCCAAAATTGGCTACATAAAGCACGGCAAACGATTACTTTTTAAAAGAAGTGATGTTATGGCCTACCTTCAAAAGTACGAACATAAAAGCCTATCAGACCGAAAAATTCAGGCAATGGAAGCACTGAAAGAAAGGGTAAAGGTAGCGTAATGGATAACAGTTTCGTTTCTATTGGACAAGGTGCAATTGAATTTGGTACTGATTACGGCACAATTTACCGCCTGGTAAAAGCTAAAAAAATAGCCAGTACAAAAATTAATAATGTGACTGTTATCCATAGGCAGCACTTAAAAGCAATATTTCAGCCCAAAAACAAAAACCTGGTAACTATATGGACATAAAAAAAGCCCAGGAGGGAACCCAGGCAGCGTTTGACGGCGCACAATGCAAAGATACGATACTTTCTTTTGAAACCGGCTTATCTATTCAAAAATGGATAAATGATAATTTTTGCAACTTCACAGATGCGGAAATTTGCAGGAAGTTTAATAAAACTATCCCGGAATTGTGGAATATCTATAAAGGAAATTTTACCGTAAATTATCCAAAATTCAGCTACTTTAAAGCACCGGTAACCAATACAAGACCACGAAATGAAATAACGCTTGTACAGCTATTTACAGCGATTACAGGAACTTATTATTTAAAAGTTACTGAACAGTTCAGGGCAATGGAAGCGGGCGCACAAAAGGCAGAATTTAAGAAAACCCGCTTCGATCATGTGACCTTTGCCGGGACTTTCGCCGCTCGGAAATCTGACAGCCTTAAAAACTTATCTGGTTACGCCGTTTTTGACTTCGATCATGTGCCACAGGTTGAAATATTCAGAAATTTATTGATAGCTGATATGAAACTTGATGTCCAAATGATGTTTGTTTCACCTTCAGGCGATGGATTGAAAATGATACTTCATAACGACGATCATGCACCATACGACCGCTTTTATATGGCTGTACTCGGTTATCTGAAAAGTAACTATCATGATTTTGTGAAAAATATTGATGAGAAAACTAAGGACGTTGCCCGTACCTGTTTTATCTGTCATGATCCCAATTGTTATATCAAACCTCAGTATTTAGAATTATGGCAAGTATCGCAGAATTAACAACAGCAACCCAGCAGGCGCAAATGATGGAAGTACAAACAATGGAAGCGCTGCCGCTAAATTATACCAACGGTAACGATGTGTTTTCTTACATCATGAAAGGGATTAAGGAAACCCCGACCAACGGCAACCGAAACAACTTTGTTCACACCGTTGCAAGTGATTGTAATCGTTTCGCAGTTAACGAAAATGATGCTTTAAATTTTCTGATGCAATACCAGGAACGTGACTTCACAGCAACGGAAATAAAGAAGGCCGTTCGATCAGCTTATCAGCGCATCGGCGAACACGGGACAAAGGAATTTAAAGCGCACGTTTCGCGACCAAATTATACTTCGAACATTACCCAGGTGCCAACTTCGACGGATCCCAAAACAAGCGAATTTTCTTATATCCGTTGCGGGTGTGATTACTTCAAAGTAGGATATGTTTCTGATAGATTTATCAAAAAGAAACGTGTTTTAATGCCCTGGAAGCGCGCGGAAATTACCCTGGATTATGGTACAAGTTTTTTGCAGACAATCCCAAAATATGACAGCTTTGCAATGGTACCTGATAATAAAAACTATGATCCAATTGTAAAAAATTGCTTCAACCTTTATTCTAAATTTCCCCACGAACCCGCCGCCGGCAATTGTGAATATTCAAAGCAAATGATAAAACACATTTTTGGCGAACAATTTGACCAGGGTGTGAAATACATGCAATGCTTGTATCAAAAGCCAACGCAAAGCCTACCAATTTTAGCCCTGGTAAGCGCAACCCGCGAAACTGGTAAGACTACATACTTAAATTGGTTGCAGGCTATTTTTAGCGATAATATGACGGTAATCCAAAGCAGTGATTTAGAAAGTAGTTTCAACGGGATTTATGCCAATAAAAACATAATTGCCATTGATGAAACACTGATAGAACGAAGCGCCGCCGCCGAAAGATTGAAAAACATTTCAACGGCAAAAAGATTGACAGTCAATAACAAGTATGTTGCGCCCTATTCAGTTGACTTTTACGGCAAAATTATCCTTTGCAGCAATAAAGAAAATGCTTTGATCCGGATTGATGAAGAGGAGGTAAGGTACTGGATCCGGAAAGTTAACAAACCCGCCCAGGATATACCAGACTTTGAAAAATTGCTGATAAATGAAATACCGGCTTTTTTGAAGTTTCTTAATGACCAGGAACCGCTTCAGATAAAAAGTAGAATGATGTTTTTACCTGATGAAATCCAAACCGATCAACTTTTAGCGGTAAAATCTGACAGCCTTAGCACCTTAGCAAAAGAAATCATGATCCGTTTGACTTACTTTTTTGAAAATGACGGTACCAGTTTAGAAAGTTGTTTTTGCACCGCAAAGGATTTGAAAGATAAATATTTTCAGTTTGAACACAACATTGGAGCCGCCTACATTGGCACGGTGTTAAAAAATGAATTTAAGCTGATGCCCGCGGAAAAAGTAATCAGATACAAACCTTTTGCTGATGAATTGGCAAAGACCGGGCGCCCGTTTCAATTCACCCGCGAATTATTCACAGAAACGAAACAAAATGAAAATGTTACACCGTGTAACTTTTGAAAACAGCTACAACCCGCACCAAATAACGAATGTTACAATGTTACAATGTTTTTTTAAAAAAAAGTAAATAGAAATCATGATAAATGCAAGGGTAAAAAATGTGACTGACGGCTTAATAAGTTTTTTGGCTTTTTTGTGTAACATTTGTTACAAAGCTGAATATCAATTGCTTTGCGTGTCACACCGTGTAACATTTGTAACAAGTAAAAAGGCCAAAATTAACGACCCGCAGCTTGTAAAGCGTAAGCCAATACAGCTATAAAACATTGAATATCAATTTATTAAACGGTATTTTTAGAAAGTAATAAAACAACGTTCAAACAAAAGCGAAATGAAAATCAAATTTAGAGAAATCAGCTTAAGCAAAACGAACAAAAAAAGGCTTGAAATTATAAATACGATCATTGAAGAGTATCAAAAAGAAGGTTACGTGTTAACGCTTCGCCAACTTTATTATCAGTTGGTAAGCCGGGATGTGATCCCAAACCACCAAAAAGAATATAAAAAAATCAGCCATTTATTAACTGAAGGCCGGATGGCAGGCTTTGTTGATTGGGATGCAATAGAAGACAGACTTCGAAAACCGTCGCAACCCGCTTCATTTAGCAGCCCAGGCGAAATATTAAGCGCCGCAATTAATCAATATCAATTACCACGGCAGGCAGGGCAAAAAATGTACATTGAAGTTTGGGTAGAAAAGGATGCTTTGAGCGGGGTATTGGGTAGGATCACCCGAAAATATCACATACCTATCATGGTTAACAGGGGTTATTCCAGTGTTTCGGCAATGTATGACAGTTTTCAAAGATTTAAAAGCGCCCAGGAAAACGGGCAATCTATAAAAATAATTTACCTGGGTGATTACGATCCCAGCGGGTTGGACATGATCCGGGATATTACCGATAGAACGAACGATTTTATTTTTGGTGATGTTACCTATAATTGCCCTGGTATTGAATTTACTGATTTTAATTTTTCAGTTGAGGCAATTGCGTTAACGATGGATCAAATTAGACAATACAACCCACCGCCAAATATGGCCAAAATAACAGATACCAGGTCAAAGGATTTTATTGATAAAAACGGCGCTCAAAGTTGGGAAGTTGACGCGCTCAAACCTGAAATTTTAAATTCATTACTCGAAAATGCAATACTTAAAAGCATTGATTTTGATGCTTACCAAAATATAGTTGATAGGGAAGGATCCGACCGCGACAAACTAAAATCATTAAAACAGTATTTGTAAAAGTTGGACATGATACAAATTTGAAAATTAATAGTAAAAATCCTGCAAACTGCAGAAACAAAACAGAAAAATTATGAAATATCAAAAAGGACAATCAGGAAACCCGGCAGGGCGTAAACCGGGAAAAATTAACCGCTCAACCGAACAACTTAGAAACGTGTTTCAACAATTCTTAGAAACCAACTTAGAAACAATGCAGGCCGATTTTGATAAGCTTGAACCAAAAGACCGTTTACAATTTATCGAAAGGGTTGCAAAAATGATAATCCCGGCCCCGATTACGCTCGAAAGTTTGAATGATGCCGCGTTGGATGCTTTGCTCGAAAGGTTGAAAAACGACCCCGGGCAACCCGTTGGAATAACAATTTATCCTGATGACGTAAACCTTTAAAGCAATGAATAAACAAGCTAAAATAGCCTTAATTAGGCAATATTTATCCGGAGCTGATTTGTCCGAAAGTCGGTGTTATATCTTAGAAGTTGGCGAGCAACCCCCGACGGATTACAGGCGAAGCGTTGACACCGTCATTTGGGTTACTGATGACAGGGGGGAAGTAAAAAAGCCCACAGGCAAAAATGATATTCTTATTCAGGTAACATCAAAAGAAACTGTAAAACAGGTTAAAAAGCTCGGTGACTATCTGGACAAACAAAGCGAAAAGAAACAGGAACCACAGCCAACAAGCCAACAAACAGCCGAAAAGATTAAAAGCTGGTTGCCTGCACCGATTCAGCAGAATTCAGCGCAACCGATGGGAGCACCTGCACCGATGGAACCGGCAGCAATACCAATACAGCCCCGAACGATACCAAACCCCCGCGCGGGATACCGTCGCACTCACATTTAAAATTCATTTTTTAATCATTAAATATTTTACACATTATGAACGAACAGAATTTAGTTTTCAGAAATGACGATTTAATCGCAGAAACCAACAAAACATTTTTACAAAGTATTCCTTTGTACGAGGATGTGCTCAAACAATTCGCTGATTTGGGTATTGGCGAAATCACCAACAAAGAAGACCTATTAAGCGCAATTTCACAGCCGGAAGCCTTCCTACTTACAAAAGTGACTGAGTACATTGCCAACAGTGAACAACCTACATTTGGAGGCTTTAAAATCCAACCTGAGAAATTACTCGAGATGCTTAATTTAAAGGAACGCGGCGAATTTATCGCAGCCTGCAAAGATGCGAAGTATTATGTTGGGTACCTGGTTAACATTGGCGAAGTAAAAAAAGGGCGCGTTGTGTCCGATCCTAAGTTAATGGAGGCCTTCATAAAGAAAAATACTATCCTTGCCATCACTGACAAAGAGAAGACAGTGTTCGCAGCGATGAACCGCGTTAAGGAAGGGTTGCAAATGTTGTTTGATGTTCAGGTGATCCCCTATAATAATTGGGCGATGAATTTAAATGCCTTTTTAGAAAAACCTGACAATCGCGATACCTTCAAATTAAACATTCACAGTTACAAAATTTTTGCAAAGTAGGCCGGTTTTTTATTTGTTTGAATTGTTGGCCGGTCTGCAGGAATGTAGGCCGGTTTTTTTTTATCCTGTAAAACATCGTTACCAGGTAAGCGTTAAAAAATATTAACAATTCGCTGTAATCATTACCAGATAAGCAAAGCAGCCGTTTCGATCATGGTTTTAAGTAAAAAGCAGAAATTTTACAGAATTGCCATTGGTAGGATAAAAATCACAATGCACTGAAAAGAAAAAAGCACCTGCAAAAATGTAGGTGCCTTTTTTTTGTTTGAACGGTGTTTGAACGAAATTTTAAGAACCGCTGCAACCCGTGATCCAGACGGGGCTCGAACCCATGACCCGCAGCTTAGAAGGCTGCTGCTCTATCCAACTGAGCTACTGGACCTGTTATCGAGTGCAAAAATAGGTGTTTTTTTGTTTTTACCTTCATAAATCTTGAAATCATCATAAAAAGTCCTCACTATTTCCATAAATTTGCGCGCAACTAAACATTTTAACTTTTATGGAACTATCTGACAAAAAACCTTCACGTTTTATTTCTGTCGAAATAAGCTATTATCCGCTTAACGAGGAGTATAAAATTCCAATCAAAGATTTCATCGGACGGATGAAAAGCTATGAAATCCTGAATGTTCGCACAAATACAATTAGTACACAAATTTTTGGAGAATACCATGATGTGATGCTTGCTCTGACAGCCGAAATCAACAAATCGTTCGATCTGCCACATTCTGTTTTTGTGCTCAAAATCATCAATGCCGATCTGAGGTAACCGGGATGAACCCAAACGATTTTTTTAATTTATTTTACCAGAACCTTGTTGCAAGTTCATGGATTGAAGCCGTTGCTGTTGTTTTTGGATTGCTGAGTGTCTGGTATGCCAAAAAAGAAAACCTTTTGGTTTATCCAACCGGGGTTGTGTCGGTTTTAATTTATGTGTACATCTGTTTTTTTGCCGGTTTGTACGCCGACATGGGAATAAACTTCTTTTATTTTCTGATGAGCGTTTTTGGGTGGTACAAATGGACACGAAAAGACAACACCAACCACTACATTCCCATCACCTGGTGCAATTGGAGGATGCAACTTCTGGGCATTATTGCTGTATTTGTCTTTTATTTCATTTTAAGATATTTGCTGATCAATTTTACAGACAGCACAGTTCCCAATATTGACGCGGTTACAACAGCAATTTTTATTGTTGGAATGTGGCTAATGGCACTAAAAAAAATCGAAAACTGGGTTTACTGGATTGTGGGTGACATGATTACAATCCCTATGTTTTTTTACAAAGGCCTCGTTCTTACAAGTTTTCAATACACCGTTTTCCTGATCCTCGCAGTTTTAGGCTATCTGGAATGGAGAAAAAAGATCAATGAGCAAACCCAAAATTATTAAAATCACCATCACCGGGCCGGAGTCAACGGGTAAATCGCTTTTGGCCAGACAATTGGCCGATCATTACAAAACCGTCTGGATACCCGAGTTTGCCAGAATTTATTTGTCCAAAATTGACAAGCCATACAATTACGACGACATACTCGCAATCGCCAGGGGACAGGTACAGTCTGCTGAAGCAATCATGCCCAAGGCTAATAAAATTTGCTTTTCGGATACCGAACTTTTAATGACCAAAATCTGGTGCGATGTAAAGTATGGAACTTGTCACCCCTGGATTATCGAAAACCTGAAGAAACAGGATTTCGACCTTTATCTCCTGATGGATATTGATCTACCGTGGGAATTTGATCCATTACGTGAAAACCCACATCAGCGCAAATTTCTATTTGATCGTTACAAAAATGAACTCGATAAACTCGGTTTTAATTACCGGATAATTAGTGGAGTAGGAGAGGAACGGTTAGAAAATGCACTATCTTTTTTGAAAGCCATTTTGTGAATTTAATGAATACTGCTAAAAGTGAATTAACTGGTGAATCCATTTATGAATGCTTAACTTTTTCCCATTGATTTGTTTGTGGGTTGTATTGCTTAATAACTTTTGCAGGATTTCCTGCAACTACCGAAAAAGGAGGGATATTCTTTGTCACAACGCTACCAGAGGCAATAATGCTGTGGGTTCCAATTCTAAGACCTTGAATAATAACGGAATTACCACCGATCCATACATCATTTTCAACAATTGTACAATTTGGAGTTACACCTTGTTCTTTAATTGGACGAGTTACATCTTCAAAATTGTGCGTTAAGCCCGTGATTTGCGCGCCACTTCCAATAGTTACCAGGTTACCAAGAGTGACTGGCCCTACAAGCTTAACTCTTGAGGTTATCGCACATCTATCTCCGATAATAATATCTCCCATTCCATTATTAATAATTGCATAATCTTCAATGATTGTTCGATATCCAATAGAAAATTTCTTGGTGGGGAAAAGGTCTAATCTTGCTTTTCTCCTAATTATGGAACCTTTTCCTCTTTTAATAATAAAAGGATAAATAAATAATCTTACCCAAAACCGAGGGCGGGTTGCGTAGGGATGAACCATTAAATAGTGAAGGATTTTCTTTAGTTTAGGTTTACTTTCTAACATGATATTCAAAATTTAGTTTTTCTAACTTAAATGCTTATTTTATTCTTTTCCAGAAAGTTAATGAATCCAATTGTTTTCTAATCATAACTCAAAAAAAACAAAGAAATTTAGATTTGGTTAAGTTTTCTTGAAATTAGTGAGATAATTCAAATAATTAGGTACAACTCAACTTATCCCAATTGACACCAAAAATCCGCTCCATCTTTTAAGAACAAAATTATTTTTTGTTGAAATAAACAACTCTGTTTGTATCCACGGCATTATTGTTCTTAATCATTTTAAATTTTTCTTAACTAATAAACTTTCTAAAACATTCGAAAAGCATTCTGCACGGTTATCCCATGAGTTATTTGAAGCAAACCTGATTCGTTCCAGTTGCTTTTCAGAAGTGTCGCTCTCAATTTCATGTTTGATTTTTTCAAGAAACGTTACCTGATTTACTGCCACCGAAACAAGATTGTCAAATTCGGGGAGTTTTGCGAAATCAGTCATTACAATCGGTGTTCCAACCGCCAGGTATTCATTAATTTTCAATGGATAAACATTTTTATTCAAATGGGTTCTCGTGTAAGGGATAATTCCCACATGACTGTTAAACATTATCATAGGGATATCTTCGATTGGAACAGGAGGTTTAATCTGAACATTTGGGTAGGTGCTGATTTTCTCCAATGCCGATTTATTCCTGACAGGTCCCACGAAAATGAACTGGTACTCTGGAGAATTCTTTATGCAAAATTCCACCATTTCAGTTTCAAAACGCTGATCAATACTTCCTGTGTAGCAAACAATTTTGGGATTTTCTGATTTTTTCTTTCCTGCCACGGCATCCCGAAACATTTTATAATCAACACCATTTTTTACAACAAAGATATTAGGATTCGCAAGTTTCTTTTGTTCAGCAAGATAGTCAGAAGTTACAATCACTGCATCAATGTCCTTAATAAACTCTGTCTCATAAACTAGCCCCCTTGGCCCGTTTCTTTTTCCATCAATAGGATCATAACAATAATAAACATTCAACTTTTCGTTTAATTTACCTTTTAGAAATAAACCATAAAAAGGCATAAATGAAGTTATTGAAATGACTTTATCCATCTGAAGTTGATTCATTGCTCTTTTTATTGACCAGGCAATGATTCGACTGTTTAACTTTAAAATTTGCCTAAATAGAAAGTTATTTTTGAAATGATTATAAGGTATTACAGGAGGGAGGGTCAGCTTAACTACTTTTCCAGCTTCGCTTTGTTCGATCACTTCCCACCTCTTTTGTAGTCCTAAAATCCTTTTAACAGGGGCATTATTTTTGCCGAGTATTCCTAAAATCAGGTCCTTAAAAGTAAAAGCATAATCTACATAAAGGATTTTGTTATTTTGACCTATCCTTGATAGCAATTGTACAGTTGATTTTTGATAGTCTCCAAACCAAGTTGTATTGCCAAGACAAACTATATTCTGATCTTTAATCATTTGATTAGTAAATATTAAATAAAAATTCCTTATTAATACCTACAAAGTTAATTATCTTAATTAAGAATTTAAGAGTTTATTATCTTTTTTTAAACTTGAAGTTATGCAATCAGATACAAATATTTTCTCATTTTGATAGCTTTCAAAAAAAATTTTCTTGTTAATAAACTTTTAAAGTTTTTTATGATGTTGTAATAACCACAGATTTAATGAATCCTATTTTTTGTGATCAGATTCTTTAATTTAAAAAATAAGGTCTTATTTTTATTTTCATGAATCCCGGATTCGACAACAGTAAACTTGTTTTTAGAAATCAGGAATCCTTTTTCATAAAATTCGAATGAAAATGCAGAAAACAAGACAGCAAGTGATAAGCTGGAGGCAAATAGTACAAAATAGTTTGTCCAGCCTAATGGCATGAAAATATTGATGATAAAGACAATCATAGGAGGATGGTACATGTAGAAGCCATAGCTGATTTTCCCCATGTACTTGAAAGGTTCAAACTCGAAATTGATTAAAGTTTTCGGGTTCCAGGCAGCATTTAAAATAATGAGAATGAAAAGTATGGCGTACATTTCATATTTGAAAACCGGAATCTTAAAATCGATGAGTAGCAGAAAAATTGTCAAACTATACAAAGCTATCTGGAAAGGTTTCGAAAAAATGAACATGAACCATTCAATAGGTTTTTTGTGAGCAAGGTATGCTCCAATCCCGCCGAGAGCCATGCAATCGACGGCAAAGAAATTCCAGAATCTTTGTATCGAACTCCAGAAAAACTTACCTCTCTCTGTAGGGAATGAACTTTCCAGTAAGGCGATCGAAAGTTTAATTATGAGATAAACTACAATTATTCCAACAAACCAACTCAGGAGTTTATGACTCTTTTTGATGATAAATGGCCAGGCAAGATAAAACTGGTCTTCGGTGCCAAGCGACCATGATTGCGTAACATTTGGAATAGGGTAGGTGAAACTGGCAATCAGGTTGGGAAGTATCAGCAGGTAAAATAAAAACTTGATATAAAAATTTCCACTGAGGTGTTCAGACCAATCGGGCACATGAAAAACACTGAAGCGTGGAAGTACCAGAAAACCAACAATAACAAGTAAAAAATACACCGGCCATATTCTGAGAATACGCCGTATGTAAAACTTCTTAAGATTGATCGTGGATTTTACTTGTTTTTCTTCCATCAGGAGATAAGTTATCAGAAAACCGCTTAATACGAAAAAACAAACAACTGCAAGTTTACCAATGCCGTCGAAAAATGGAATATGAAAAAAGTGATCTAATCCAAAAATGTAGCGATATTGCTCAAAATGATGCAGAAAAACAGCAAAAGCAGCGAGGAACCTGATCCCATTCAAATTTGGAAAAAAAACCTTATTCATTTATTACAACATTAAATTAGTGTGCTAAAGTAATTAAGCATTTTCATAATTAGCTAATTGATCTGAATTTCAAGATAAATTTGCAGGACTTGTTGTGCCATATTTTTCCAGGAAAATAATGCAGCCTGAGCAAGTCCCTTGATTTTAAGTTCGTTTGAAAGTGCTTCATGGTTGATAAGGCGAATCATTGCGGCAGTAATTTCTTCTGGTTTAGATGGGTCGATCAGGAGGGCTGCATTACCGGCAACTTCCGGCATCGATGAGGTGTTTGAGGTAATTACAGGAGTTCCACAGGCCATGGCTTCAAGAATTGGAATGCCGAAACTTTCGCGTAAAGAGGGATACAAAAATACCTTGCTTCGGTAGTAAATTGCTGGTAAATCGGTGTTTACAACATAACCGGTTAGAACAATTCTGTTAATTAAGCCAGGATCTCCAATCTCCTGAAGGAGCTTTTCAAGTTCATTTTTATCATAGTCGAGCATGACCAGATAAAAATTACTTTCTGTCATTTTCAGGAAATCCGAAAAAGCTTTAAGTGTACCTTTGGTGTTCTTTTTGGGATCGGTATTTCCTAGGAAAAAGAAATAATGCTCAGGTAATCCATATTTTTTTTGAACCCTGGATAATTCCTGCTCGTCGGTTATTGGTTTAAAATGCTCACTTACACCATTGTAAACGGCGGTTAATTGTGTGCTGTTTGAGATTCCAAAAAACTGAGCGATGCGGTTTTTCTCAAAATGTGATACGGTTATTATTTTCCTGCATTTTTTAAGAATCCGCGGAACAACTAATTTTCGGTAAACATTTCCAAATTTTTGGTACAATGTTCCGCTTCCTTGTAAGATTTTTAAAAAACCCGTTTCCATGTAAATTATATCGTGCAGTGTTACTACCAATGGAATCGTGGAGAATACCGGGGCAGTATTACTGGTACAATGAAGCAGGTCGCAGCCAGCTTTCTTAGCAGCTTTTGGCAGGGCAATTTGTTCCCAAAAAGGATAAAAACCACCTCTAAGTTTAACAATTTTAAAATTTTCGGTTTCGTTAATTACTTTGTCATCAACATCTGGTTTGATAAAAAGCACATAATCATTCACACTATCAATTGCCTGGAGATTCCGAATTAACTCCAATGCAACCATGTCCATCCCATGCTTTTTTTGTCGAAATAGTCTTTGACCTTCAATTCCTATTTTCATTATTTTGAAGTTTTAGAAGTGTAAAACTCTGTTTTTAAACTGAATCAGCGTTATTTCCATCATGTTTTGTGTGAAGAAATTCTTTATTAGCACCTTTAATTTTTGATAGGGATCCAAACATCAGTATTATTCCTTTGGGTAAGCTTTTTAGAGCACCCAAGGTTTTTAAATTGTAAAATTCGGTGGGTATCGAAAACAGAAAAGTTAATGCGCACAGCGCATTAACAACGATCCAGAAAATTGAGTACAACTGGTTGATGCCTAAAGAGTAGTTGAGGAAAACAAATATTCCGCCAAATACAGGAAGCAGACTGATCAACATGATTCGGGGTGGTTGAATAAACTGTATTGCTTTATCGAAATAATCAATATTTCCGTTTAAAATCAAGCATTTTAACGAATCAAAAAAATCCTGTCTGAAATAATGAAATTGTGCCGACAACCATCGTCTGCGCTGGATGAGAAAAACTTCTGCTTTTTGAACCTTTTCATCGTAAATGAATGCGTCATCGAGGTATTCGATTTTATTACCAGCCTTCATCATTTTTAGTTCAATTTCTTTATCAAATCCGCCAATAGCCTTTATTTCGGACATCAGTTTTTTAAAATAGCTGTAATTAAAAGCCATGCCTGAACCAATAATGGCAGAAGAAAAACCAAGTACGCGGTGACCTTTTCTGAAAATGTGATTGTTTATTTCTTCACTCGCAGCATCAAGAATGGCCAGCGAAGTATTCATGTTTTTTGCTTTACGATGTCCCTGAATAGCCAGAAATTCACTTTCGAAAGCCGAATTGACTTTGGTCAGGAAATTTTTTGCCATTAAGTTGTCGGCATCCAAAATAACCGCTATTTCGTAATTATTTCCCAGAAATTCAAGTGCCTGATTGAGTGCTTTGGCTTTTGTACTTTTTTGGAATGACACTTCAATTACAACGACAGGCAACTTCTTGAGGATTTTCAGGGTTTCTGGCTGGAAGGAGTCAGCAATAATCACCACATCATAATATTGACGGGGGTAATCTTGCAATAACGCATCCTTTGCAACCTCAATAATCACATTATCTTCTTTGTAACCGGGAATCAGAACCGCAATTTTACGTTTTTTGGTTACTTCCGGATAAGGAATTTGGTTGTAAAAGAGGCCGGCCAATGAAAAAATAAATATGTAAAGAGTTGACAGTCCGAGCATCAAAAGTACAAGTAGTTGTAATAAATTTATTAGATAGATATAATCGAAGTTCATATTGTAGTTTTTTCTAAGAATAATTAAGCTTTGGATTAGTATGAATCTCTTTTGAAAAAGGATGTGTTAAATTCCAGATTATTGCGAGTGTGTAAGCCTGAAAATGACCAAACTTACCTCTAAATAACAAAGTGAACAAATTCTTAGGAACAGAAACAAATATCAGATAGAAAAGAGCAACCAGGAATTTTAGCCCGCTTTCATTTCTTCTTAAATAAATAAGCCGGGATCTGTTCATGTAATATGTTTTGGTTTTGCTCATTTTACCAACCGACATCGATTCTTTGTGAAGTACCGTCGAATTATGAACATACCATAATTGAAACCCTGCACGCTTAATGCTTTCACACCAGTCAAGCTCTTCATAAAACAGGAAATAACAGTCAGGCATTAAACCTACTTTTTGGATAACCGATCTAGGAATCATCATTGCTGCACCATGTAAAAAATGGGTGGTTGAATCTTTATTAAACTGACCTTGATCAACAGCCTTGTATCCGTATCCATAACTGCGCATGGTGTAATTATTCATCGGAGACTGTCCTGCAAACTGAATAGTTTCGGGCGAATAGAAAAATTTAATCTTCGGGCTAACTGCTCCAATACTTTCATCGGATTCAAGTTTGGCAACCAAAGGTTCCAGGAAGTCAGGTTTTACCTCAATATCATTATTTAAAAGTAAAATATATTTTCCTTTGGATTGGGTTATCCCAAGATTGTTTCCTCCGGCAAAACCCAGGTTTTTAATACTTTTCAGTAATACTATTTCTGGAAAATGTATCTTGAGTAAATCAACCTTCCCTTGTGATGATGCATTATCCACAATAATAATTTCGATGTTTTGATAGCTAATCAGTCTTAAAGATTTTAGCAAATCAGAAGTAACCTCGGTATTGTTGAAGTTCACCGAAATAATCGAAACAAGCGGATATTTCTCATTATTGGTATTCATCGTGATTTTTTTGACCTCACAATAAAAGATGGATTTAGTAAATTTTCTTTGTTATAAGTAAGAGGTAGATTTGTGTTTGCATCAACAACTTCACCACCTGCAAAATGGACAATTGCCTGTGCTGCTGCCGTGTCCCATTCACAGGTTGGAGCAAATCGGGGATAAATATCTGCAAGGCCTTCAGCAACCAGACAGAATTTTAGTGAACTTCCCTTGGAAATTTGCAGGATTTGGTCATGATTTTTTTTAAGATCTGCGATAAAACCTGCAGTTTCTTCATTCAGGTGTGTCCGGCTGGCAACAACAGTAAAGGTGGAAGAAGCTCCTGTTAAGGGCAATTTTTCGGAAATAGCAATAAGTTCAGAGAGATTTGTTGGGAGACCTTCAATTAAAACAGTTTTAAAAGCCCCGTTGATTTTGCTGTTTGCAAAGTACAGCGTTTTGTTTGGTGGGCAATAAACAACACCTAATATAGGCTGATTCTCATAAATTAATGCCACATTCACTGTAAATTCGTCGTTGTGCTTAACAAATTCTTTTGTTCCATCCAAAGGGTCAACAATCCATAATAATCTCCAACTTTTTCGGGTGATGAAAGGAATTTTTTCACCTTCTTCGCTTAACAAAGGAATTTTGTGAAATCTTAAGCTTTCATCAATAATGTCATGGGCGTTTTTATCGGCTAAAGTCAGAGGGCTGTTATCATTTTTAAACTCAACTGAGTAGGTTGTATCATAAACTGCCATGATAGCTTCACCAGCATTAATGGAGGCATTAAGTGCACTCCAGAGCAATTTGTCGATATCAGGAAAATCAAAAGATTGTTTCATATTTTTATTTTTTAACCCAAACTGAGTAATACCCTGAAGATAAAGTATGAGGTAATTTATCAGCTATCCAGCAATCAAAAGTCTGCAATTTTCGGGAACTCCGATAAAATAATGAGAGCGGGAAGACACCGGCAATAAAGTTGGAGTTTTTCAATTTTACTATTTTAAATCCGTTGTTTTCCGACATTCGTTTCAGTTGTTTAATCGTGAAAAACTGAAGATGATCAAGGTTTTCAGATTTTGATAAAATCGTGGTGCCTTTATAGCCGAGAAATGCTTTAAATTTGAGTAGAATTTTCCATAAATATCCTCCATGATCCCGCACCCAGATGACAGGCCGGGTTACAAAAATTTCCCGGGGACCAATTCCATTTGGTACAGTAACTATTAAAATTCCATCATCTTTAAGCATTTTAAATATTTTCATTACTACTGAATTTGGATCAGGTAAGTGTTCAATAAATTCAGAACAAATGATAGCGTCAAAATAATTCTCCTTAACTGGAAATTGGTAAACGTCTTCTTTGATAAAAGTGACGTTAGAATTATTGATCCTTGATTGAGCGTAATCAATTGATTCCTGATCTGAATCGATACCTGTTATTTGATACCCGGACATACCAAGCTGATGGGAAACATTGCCAGTTCCACACCCAATGTCTAAAATAATACAACCTTTTGGATTTTTTCCAGAGATTTCCTCGACAATAAATCTCAGTCTTTTTAAATCTTCCGGATTTTTGTAATCACTATAGTTTATCATAAGTTAAAATTCTCTGTATCGAAAGTGAAGATGATACTCAAACAAAATCAACCATTAATAGTATCAGAAATAATGCACTGATCATTTTAAATTGGTTTGATTTCCAATTTCATTATCTAATCTTTTTAATTCAGTTTCACTTTCTTTAATTTCGTTGTCAATTCGTTTTGCTAAAAACAAAAACGCCATCGATGAATAGATCATTAGCGCGGTAGGCATTTGTCCCAAAACCGCATTTCCATAGGAAGCAGCCATTATTCCAAGAATTCCTGAATTTAAGGCGAATAATTTTCCTTGCAGCACAGGATCCCGAACACGAAACATGCTTAAGAATGCACCTCTCCCGATAATATAAAATAAAATGATAAGATGCAGGGCTAATCCGACGATACCTTGTTCAGCCCAAATCACAACATACCAGCTATCGGTGGCAATGGTTGAAAGATAACTATTTGGAGAAAATCTTTTACCCCAATATGCAGATGAACCGATACCACCTCCAAAAGGTTTATCAGTAAGATAAATCCTGAGTTTTTTTTGATTTTCCAGTCGCAACAGAAGCGAAGGATCTTCCGGGTTGAAAGCAGTTCTCATTCGGTTTATCGCATAAACATCATTTCCTATTGTAGTAAACTTAAAAAAAACAAAAAATGATATTCCCACCAGTGTGCCAATTGTAATCATTCTTAAATTTCTTGTTAAGACAAGATAAATAAAAAATCCGGCAAAAATTACTGCAATTGAGCCCCTCGTTCCTGAAATAAACATACCATAAAAACCGGCAATTGCCATAATTCCAAATAATAACCTTTCCTTAAATAATTTTGTATGTAAAAATAATATAGTTCCAACAAGACCTGCATGAGCCTGAGCAGCACCAAATTGACCCGCATCACTATAAAAAGAGAAAACCCTAAGCTTTCCAAAAAGAATATGGGTAGTATATGCTCCAGCATTTATCCATTTTTGTTCCCAGGGATCAAGACCAATCTTTAATTGAATTACCCCTTTTATTGTTGCTATAATCGAGATAATTGCCCATAGGTAAAGAAAAGTATTAAGATTACGGTATTTGTTCATCAACATCATTACCAATGGCACTGTCAAAAGCATATAGAGCGACTCACCACGCATTGCATAAAACCATGCAGTTTTGCTCACGGCCTCTGGATTCAGCAACTGCAATAAAGCATAGGTAAACCATATTAATGCAACTAATGTCAAATCATTTGTCGCGGGGCTCCAATCCATTTTACGATTAAATTCCTTAAAAAAAATTGCAATGTATGTTAAAATCAAAATAATATCAATCGATAATCCGAATGGATAATCTCCAAGATACCTGGTAATACCATTAACAGTAAAGCCAGCGAGGAATACCATGTAAACCCCAAATTGTGGATTATTGAACAAACGATTCAAAAAAAAGAATAATCCGGGGATTAAAATTATTGCTAAACCAATTAGTGGGCCTACTTTCACTACAATTATTCCAAACGCAGCAACTACCAAAATCAGCAGGATTATCACGGAAGGTTTTAAAAATGCTTCTGATCCTGTATTTTCCTGAATTGGATTTTTCATTTCAAATTCCTTTTTGAAATTACAATGACTTTTGGAGATTTTTCCTGATCCACCCAATACAAAATACTTTTGATTCAGCAACCAAAGCAAATATACTAATCGGTAAATACCTCGAAAGAAAATACCATCCTAAAAACTGTCCACCAATTGTAAAAAATATTGTTACTAATGCCACCATTATTATCGATTTAAAAACAAAAACTGCAATAATATCGCCTAAAACATTGGTGACAGTCATTGCCAGGACTTTATAAAAATTTATTTTTGGTTTATCAATAGCATCAAGTACGATCCCATTAAATCTATCCAATGGTAACAAAACCCCATAAATTGCAAAAATTTTAAAGATAATAATTGGTACAATTGAATCCAGGTATTGTTCTCCACCTAAAAATAAAACAAATGTTTTTGAGAACATGAAACAAAAAATACTCAAAGGAATAAATAATAATGTTGTAACACCACTGTAGGTATAAAATAGTTTAATAACCTCATCATGAGCTCCTTTTATACTTGCACGGGATATTTTAGGATAGGCAGTACTCGCAAAACTTCTAAGTGGAATTTGCATCAACTCAATTAATTTTAACGGGATGCTGTAAATTGCAACAGCAGAAGCACCCAAAGGACTTAATCCAATTATCATTACATCAGCACTTTTTAACATACTTGATCCTATCAATGTTCCAAACGTGAATTTGCCAAAATTCAAAAACATTAAAACAGTTTGTCTGGATGATTTAAAGATCAACTGTATGCCATCCAATTTTCCTAAAACACAATAACTGGATGCCAACAGATGTACAATCAAATGAGCAACAATGATTAAGGTAAGATCAACCTTCAAAATGAATAGATTGAAAATTAAAAATATTGTAAAAGTTATTCCAGTACTGAGTCTTAAAATCAAAATTGAACGAAATTTTTGATCGGCTTCAAAAATGGCCAGTGCATTATTAAAAGGAAGATTGAAAAACAAAAGTAAAGGATACCAAACAAAAAAGTACTGATATCCGGATTGATCAATGTGTGATGAGAATGCCAAATAAGTTAATATGATCAAACCAGCCAAAATAGCAGTCACGACAAAACTAATGAGCCAGTTCGAGCCAATGATGTTATCGCGTTGTTCAGTTTCAGCGCCAGATAAAAACCTGATGAGTGCAACCCTGGTTAGTCCAAATCGCATCATTTCTATTAAACTTGAGGCTGTTGTAAAAAGAATCCATGCTCCGAAATTTTCTTTGTCGAGTGATCGTGCAAGTAATAGAAAACCTAATAAACCAAAAGAAGAAATACTGATATTGGTTAGCAGCGATAAGATATTTTTATTTTGAAATACATTTTTTATCACTTCTGATGATACTTTAAATGGACTGTTTGGTGTAGAATTGGAAGTTAATCAGGTTTTTAACAATTCTTCTAAATAAACTACGCTTTTTAGGTAAAGTTCCCAATACTGTTTCAATTTCTTCAATTTCAACGCCATTGAGTATTCCCAAAGGTGGGCTAGCAAGGGTATCGCTCAACATTTTTAATGAACCTGAATCTGCACTTTTCCATTCTCTGTTAGCTCTTAAAAGGAGAATTGACAGATCAGATTTCTTAATCAAATCGTTCGGGAACGGATAATATAAAATGGATGGTATTTCGATGAAAACATATTTGTAAATATCAAGTGAACTTAATGCATTTGTATGGACTAGTTCCAGGACATCTTGCTTCTCCATAAAGGTTTCATCTATTTGATAAGTGAGGTCATCAGCATTTTTCGAAATCTCTTCATCGATAAGCAGCGAAAAACTTGTAATTTGAGAAAAGATTTTTTTGAGAAAACTTTTTGGTTTATCAAGATTTGACTGCGTAGTATCCATTACTTTTTCCTTAACCAAATCGTTAGTTGGATGGAAAGTGTAATTGAGGTAGAGAATTTTTTCACCCATGCCACGAAATTTATTCACCAACTTATTTATAATAAATGTCTTCCCTTCAAGTTCTAAAGTGCTGAATACTGTAATAACTTTTGCCGATGAAAACAAATCTTCGTCACGTGGACCAGATGATAGTTTATGTTTTATCTCTTGTGCCAGGAGTTCAACCAGGCGGTTACTGATGAAGGATAGATTGTATGAATTATATTTCCCCGAAATTTTTAGCATCGGAACTGCAAATTTAACCCCTGTCAATTTTTCGGCACGTTCGCATGTTTTTACAGTATTATCAAAATACTCACTTAGCAATATGGTAAATGCAATAATAAGAAAACCCATTAAACCGGCTGCAAAAACCAGAAGTTTTCTTTTTGATGGTTTTGGGCTAAGCGGGAAATAGGGAGGATCGATGGGTTTGATATTTGTTGCTAATGCTTCATTTTGTTGCTGAAGCTTTGCCATATTTAGACTATGCAAGAGAGATAAATATTCCTGCTCATTTACAGCAATTTCTCTTTCGATCCGCTTTAATGTAGCTCCTAGAGGAGCAAAAATTTCATAGTTTTTTTGGAAATCTTTTTTTCTTGAATCTAAAACCTGTAATCCTGCCTTTGCTTCTGCAAAAATCACCAAATTTTTGAGCCATTCATTTAATAATTGACTAAGAGGCATTCCATCAATCGTGTTGTTATAGCGGTAAAGATTAGAGATCTCTTCATTCATCTCTTTTTCAAGTCGCTTTGCTTCATTTTTTAGTTGAGCAATTTGATTTTTACTGATAGTGTCACGTTCTCCATATAATTCGTTTATGGTAATTTTCTCTGTTATTTCAAGCAATCGGTTTCTTTTGCTAACAATACCGTCACTAACTGTTTGAATCTGACCTTGAATTTGAAGTTTGTTTTCAAGTTTTTTTAAAGCTTCTTCAGCCCCGGCATATTTCATTCGTTCGTTTTGAATAAACTCTTCGATGTCTTCTTTTTTTTCGGCTATAAATTTACTTTGCTCATAATAATTAATAATCTGGTTTCCGGTATTAAATTCAAGCAATTTATCCTCAGCAATCCTTACTTTTTGCTGAGATAATATCACCTGAGCTTCAAAGTACTTTACGATTGCATCTGATTGATTTTCTCGCAGAAGTTTAAAATTTTTAATAAATACTTTGGTGAGAATTGTTAAAGTTTGCAGACTAATTCCAGGATCGTCTGATTCATAAGAAATCTCCACAAGATCACTCATTTGAACTCTTTGAACCTTTAGTGAAGATAGTGCTTTGATACTGTAATGTTTGTGGTTGTAATTCAAAATATTATAAAGAAAATTTGTATCGCTATCGTTTTTAAATTTTATGAAATTTGCAACAGTTTGTTCAAAGGCTAAATGGTACGAAAGTGAGTCATCCGGAATAATTGGTCTGACAACCAACTCTTTTAGGTATGATGGTACGATTTTGCGAATTTCAATAAAATTATCTTTTGAAATAAACATCGGATTATAGTTTTCAAGTAACATGGCCTGGGCAATAAGCCGGATACCTAATTCACTAAGTGTCTCCCTTGATTTGATAACATTAATCAGGTTATCAAATGAATTATTGGTTGAAAACATATCAATGCGTTTGTCCTGATCCAAACGATATCCTGATGCAATTCCAGTATAGATTCTTGTTTTTGATTCGTAAGTATAGGATTGATTTTTTGTGAGGTAAACTACAATTAACGCCAATAAAACAGGAATGGTGATTAATAGCCATGCATGTTTAAGGAAAATTTTAATTAATTGATTGATATCCATTTCTATTCGATTTCACTGATTAAATTAAATTTCATTCCTACCAACTCTTCAAGTATTAAATACTGCCGATAAAACAAAAAAGTTTCCTCTTTGTATGAATAACTGTTAATTGCATTAATATCAACAAGTCTTGCAAGCTCAGCTATTTTAATGGTGCCATTTTTAAATTCAATTTCAGCCATTTGTACTTGCATGCGTGTAGTCAATTGAGATTCATTTTTGATTTTAAGCAACTCTTGTCTCATCAGCAGATCCTGATAAACTAAAATTACCTCCTTTCTTATGGCCATTGATCTTTCCTCTTTGAGTAGGATATTTTTCTCCAATTCTCTTTTTGCAATATTTACATTGTTCTTTTGACCTATTATAGCGTTGATAGGCATTCTGTAGTATAGACCAACATGATAAGCATATTCATATCTGTTGGTTATAAACTCATTAGGTGTTGATCCGGAAGTTTGGTTGTTTGAAAACTGGTATAAATTTCCTGTAAGTAACTCACCCATGAAACCGAGATTCCTTGTCCATTCTATTTTTGCATTTTTAATATTGTATCGCATCATGCTAATTTCAACATCAGAAATTCTAACCCAAGGAGCATGTCTTACTGCTGAATCAATCAGGATTTGAAGAGGTGGTAGTTTATCTAAAATATTATCCACCAATGGGTCAAATTTTGTTGGTTTGTTGACGGCAGGTTCTTCAACTTCAGTTTGGGCATTAATAAACCCTGGCAAAATGATTAAAAACGTAAACAAGGAGAATCTTATTAAATTCTTAATCTTCAAAAAGGACATCCTTAAATTTAAATTTGATTTAAACATTTGCACGCTGAATGATAATTTTGAACGTTCTGAGAATCAATTTGAGATCGCCTAAAAACGAATTATTTTTGGCGTATTCGTTATCACGCCTAAATCTTTCTTCTTCCGACATTGGACCATTTTTTCCGCGTTGTTCAACTTGCCATAACCCGGTTAGCCCGGCTGCTGTCTCAAATCGTTTTGCCCTGAAATCGACTGTAAGTTTCTCTGCTTCATTTACTGGCAACGGCCTGTTACCTACAATTGACATATCACCCTTTAGGATATTAAACAACTGAGGCAATTCATCAATACTGGTATTCCTGATAAATTTCCCGACTTTTGTAATGCGTGGGTCATTTTCCAATTTCATAAATGCCTGTTCAGTATTTTTTTGCTTGATGTAAAGATTTTCACATATTCTCTCACCTTTAATGTACAGAATCGGTGAACAAAATTCGCTGTGTGGAAGTTTCTCACATTCTGAACATACTGTCTCATAATCCTTTGCAACATATTGATTAAGATGACTGAGTTCTTTGAGCTTTTTGCTTGAATCTGATCCGCAGTACATCGATCGGAATTTAATAAACCCAAAAACCTTAAAATTTGCACCTGCCCTTGGTGAAATGTAATAAAATGGCCCTTTCGATTCAATTTTGATAGCAATAATGACTAATAGCATTAATGGAGATAATAACACTAACGCAATAAATGCTACTACGATATCGAATATCCGTTTTAAAAATGGCGTATGATAAGGGATTACCGGATCAGTTTCAATAAATGGAACATTTGAATCTGTCTTATTTTTAAATAAGAATTGCAAACGTTCCCTGATTCTGTTGTTGTCAACTGGGGTCAGGTAATAGTCATCCAAACCTTCTGATAGCGCTTTAAAGGGTAATTCAGACTCATATTCCTGAGCAAACAGGATGAATGGCTTTTGTTTACAAATTTCGTGCTTGGTGAATAATTTAAAAGTATCAAATCCATTTGCTCCCGGAAGATGTACCTCAGAAATGATGGCTTCAATATCATGGTGTTTTCTGACATGGTTAAACGCGTCAAGGCTGTTTTCTTTTTGGGTAATCGAAAAATAATCAGCTTCGCTTAGCGATTTTAGTGTATCAGGGGCACTGCCAATGTACAAAATGGATATTTTAGCACTTTTATTTTTCATCTCCTGATTTTTGAAAAATTCTTTTAAAAATCTTCCCGGCTTAAAAACTTCTCCTTTAATCTCGTTTCTATCTCGCTCGCGTCGGTAGTTTCTGTCATGAAGTCGAGCGCCCCCATTCTGTAGTAATAATATTTATCGCCACTATTCAACCCGTAATTTCTTACCCTGATTTTTGAGTCCAGGTTTTTTTCGATCAATTCAATCAGTTCAACCGGATTAAATGGTTTTGTAAGATAATCCTGAGCTTTTAACTGGTAACACTTAACACGTTCCTTGCTTTGTTCTTCACCTGAAAGCATGATAATCGGGATGTCACCAAAAAAACCACTGTTCCTTACTCTTTTTAAAAATTCATAACCATCTAAATTTGGCATTTGAATATCGCAAATGATGAGGTCGGGAATTATCTTTTCCTTGACCATCCAATTGTATCCTTCTTCACCGTCATTTTTGGTTGTTACGTTGTACTTTTTTTTTAACGAAGTTTCCAGTATTAGCCGGATTGCCTTTTCATCATCAATTGCAAGTATCTTTTTCATGATTCCAACTAATTTTTACTTCGTACTTATGATTCTCAAAGTAAATGACCTGATTAGGTTTTCATTAATTATGCCAATTACCATAAGTAATTATAAATCAATATTTTAAATTTAATATTCCAATTTTAAATTTCCGGGAATTGCAAATCACTTTTCATTTTGAATTTCAGCATTTTCATTTCTCTAAATAGCGTGTCAAGTTAAAACGCACTCCACAAATATATCAATATTTTAACATGTGAAGTAAAGATTGTTTCGCCATTTATTATTTGTCAGTTTAGTTTAGAATTTTCTATTGTTCGAAAGTGTGATAATGCACTGTAAATTAGTTATTTATTGTGTAACAACTTTTCGAGCCCAAAAAGTTCGTCTCTGAAATTTGCAGCCGAGATAAAATCAAGTTCTTTAACAGCATCTTCCATTTTTTTTCGCGTTTTTTGTATTGATTTTGCAATTTGATCTTTGTTCATGTAGGCTACAACAGGGTCTGCTGCAACATCGATGCTGGTATTTTCGATGTAAGTTTTACGATGGTCCGATTTTCCCCTGGCTACGGAAGTCTGACCTAAAATCGAATCAATCGATTTAATCATTTGCCGGGGCGTAATATTGTTTTCGATGTTGTATTTGAGTTGTTTTTCCCGTCTTCTGAGGGTTTCATCAATAGTTTTTTGCATCGAATTGGTCATGACATCGGCGTAAAAGATAACGCGTGCATTAATATTTCTTGCGGCACGTCCTGCGGTTTGGGTGAGCGATCGTTCTGAACGCAAAAAACCTTCTTTATCAGCATCTAAAATTGCCACCAGCGAAACTTCCGGTAAATCGAGGCCTTCGCGCAAAAGATTTACACCAACCAAAACATCAAAAGTTCCAAGTCGCAAATCTCTCATAATTTCGACACGTTCGATGGTGTCAACGTCGGAGTGGATGTAGCGGGTTTTAATCTGAACTTTAGTGAGATATTTAGTGAGTTCTTCGGCCATTCGCTTTGTAAGTGTTGTTACCAGAACCCGTTCATTTTGTTTAATCACGCGATCGATTTCATCGAGCAGATCATCAATCTGGTTCAGGCTTGGCCTTACCTCAATAATCGGGTCAAGAAGCCCTGTCGGCCTGATAAGTTGCTCAACAATAATGCCTTCACAACGTTGTAATTCGTATTCTGCGGGGGTTGCGCTCACATAAATCGTCTGTCCGGTTATTGCTTCAAACTCATCAAACTTTAGAGGGCGGTTATCCATAGCTGAAGGTAACCGAAAACCATATTCGACCAACGTTTGTTTGCGCGAACGGTCACCTCCGTACATTGCCCTGATTTGAGGAATCGTAACATGACTTTCGTCGATAACCAGAAGAAAATCGTCGGGGAAGTAATCGAGGAGGCAAAATGGCCTGGTGCCTGGCTTGCGTCCGTCAAAATAGCGCGAATAATTTTCGATACCGGAACAATAGCCGAGTTCTTTCATCATTTCGATATCATAAGTCACGCGGTCTTCAAGGCGTTTTGACTCGCTGTGCCTTCCAATATTTCTAAAATAATCGGTTTGTTTGAAAAGGTCATTCTGGATTTCGATGACCGAAGATTTCATTTTCTCTTTGGAGGTAACGAAAATATTTGCCGGATAAATGGTCATTTCTTCAAATTCAGCGGTGGTTTTGCCACTAACTGGGTCAAAAGAAAACAGTTCTTCAATTTCATCGCCCCACATATTGATGCGGTACGAAAAATCTGCGTAAGCCGGAAAAACATCAATGGTATCGCCCTTAACCCTGAAATTACCCCTGCTAAATTCGATCTCATTGCGGGAGTACAAACTCCCAACCAAATCGTAAAGTAATTTATTTCTCGAAATTATCTGTCCGACTCTTAAAACGATGACATTACTGCTGAAATCGTCCGGATTACCCATTCCATAAATGCATGAAACCGATGAAACCACAATTACATCGCGACGCCCCGATAGCAGTGATGAGGTTGTGCTCAACCGGAGTTTTTCAATTTCATCATTTATCGATAAATCTTTTTCGATGTATGTGTTCGATGCAGGAAGAAAAGCCTCCGGCTGGTAATAATCATAATAGGACACGAAATACTCGACAGCATTTTCAGGGAAAAACAATTTAAATTCACCATAAAGCTGGGCTGCAAGTGTTTTGTTGTGGCTAAGAATTAAAGCAGGTCTGTCAACCTGACTGATAACATTGGCAATTGTAAAGGTTTTACCCGAGCCGGTTACCCCAAGTAGCACCTGTGCAGGGTCTTCACGATTTAAACCTTCAACAAGTTGTCTGATTGCTTCGGGTTGGTCGCCTGTGGGCTTGTATTCTGATGTTAAATTAAATTTCAATGATAGATGATTTTCTAAAAAAGCAAAAATAGTAGCTTTTTACTTCAAAATCCAGTAATTATTTAATTTTAAAATAACACGAAACCGGGTAATGGTCGGAATAGTTACATGCGTGTTTCTGGTACTTGAAAGGATCGAGTTGCGGGCTGTGAAGCATGTAATCGATACGTAAAAACGGAATATCTCCGGCATAGGTCGAACCAATTCCAGAGCCGGTTTCGATGAAAGCATCCTTCAGATTATTGGAAATTGTATGATAAACAAAAGAAGATGGAGTGTCGTTAAAGTCACCGCAAACGATCACTGGATGAGGAGATTCTTTGATATAGTCAGCAACGATTTTAGCCTGTTCGGCACGTTTTACAAAAGCATTTCTCAATTTCCAGAAAATGATTTTTGAATTGGTTTGATTTTGAGCTTCAGGATCAATAAATTCAGAAACAAACCGGTAATCAGCATTTGAAAATTTTACCGATTCAAGATGAAAATTAAAAATCCTTATGGTGTCATTTTTGTAAACCACATCAGTAAAAATCCCTGAATTATTCCTGGAATTCTCAAATCGAATTGCGCCCCGGTTGACGATGGGGTAGGTGGAGAATGTGGCAATTCCATAGTGACGTGAGTCACCAACGATTTTGGTGTAATCGACATGATAATTTTTCGCAGCCTGCGATTCGATGAAAGGGCCAATGGTTGGAAAGTATTTTTCGTTACCATGAAAAAACTCCTGAAAACACACGATATCAGCTTGTTCACTTTTAATAAAACTAAAAATTGCATTTCTTGTAAAATAGGTATCGTTTCCTTTTGCTTTGTATTGATCGAAAAGTCTGACATTGTACGAAACGATTTTCAGTGCTTCAGAATAATTTCCTACTGGCTTTACTTTGGTGAACCTCACATTTTTGAGGAACATTCCATAGCCTAAAATCATAGCTATCAACGGAATGATAAGATATTTCTTCCAACTTAACAACCAATACATCAAAAATAAAAAGTTCAGAATATAGAATGCTGGAAACAACAATCCAAAAATTGCTGGTAACGAAGTGGTTAGAGGATTAATATAGGGCGAAATAAAAGCAAGTAAAACCGCAACAGCTAATATCAGGTTTACATAGAATAATAGTTTTTGCAGGCCAGAGGTTTTCGCGTTTTTCTTCTTTTTTGCCATGTTAGCTGAAACTATTTTTTATTACTCGAACTAAAGAGTAATTCTTTCTCCTCCTTCGAAAGACTGCTGTAGCCGGATTTTGAAATTTTCTCCAGAATTTTATCAATCTTTTGCTGGTGCTGGTTTTTCATCGCGTTATAGTCTTCGTCGGACATCGGGCGGCCTTTAGCAGCCAATGGATCACTTTTTGTCTTGTTTTTTGAGCTGTTGTAAACTTTGAATTTTTTACGAAACTTTAGCCATCTGAAATTTAAAGCCAGATTTCTGCCATGTTTCATCTGTGAAATAAAAAGGTAACCCCAGAAAGCTCCGCCTAAATGGGCGATATGCCCGCCGGCATTGCCTTTCGAAATACTTAACAAATCGATCAGGATGATTACTAAAGCAAGATATTTTAATTTTACCCTTCCAAAAAACAACAAAACCACCGAATATTCCGGAACATAAGTAGCGGCTGCAATCAAAATGGCCAAAACAGAGGCCGACGAGCCTAAAGCAACCGAATATTGAAGGTCATCGCTGAAAACCGGAAAAATATTAAAAGCTGCAATATAAAATCCCGCCCCTACCAAACCACCTAAAATGTAAGTATTCAGTAATTTGCGTTCATCAAGATATTCAAGGAAAATCCTTCCTCCAAAATACAAAACCATCATGTTGAAAAACAGGTGAAGGAAATTTTCCTGCAGAATCATATAGGTAAAAATGGTCCAGGGACGCAATAGCAAGGATTCCAAATCTGCCGGGACAGCTAAAAAGTTGATGATGATTGAGGTACCAGCCTGGCCTTCCACATTTGTACCGATCTTAAAAAGCCACAAAAATAAACTGATAATATTGACGATAACAAAAACTGCCAGATTGATAACAATCAGTTTGTTAAGAACCGATTTGCGGCTAAAAAACTGCCTGGCGTCGTCGAGAGGGTTCTGTTGGTAATACATAATTTTAGTTGATTCCTTTGGTTTTCCAGTATTTTATCATAAAAAAGCCAAAAAACATACCACCAAGATGCGCAAAATGGGCAACGTTGCTGTCGGAATTTGTAAAGCCCAGATAAAGTTCGACAAGGCCGTAAAAAAGCACAAACCATTTGGCCTTTATTGGGAACAGAAAATAAATGTATAGCAGCGTGTTAGGAAATAACATTCCAAAGGCAAGCAAAATTCCAAAAACAGCACCTGAAGCACCAATTACATTTGGGAGGTTAAGATAATATTGCTGATAATCGATAATAAATCCTTTGATTCCTTCGATGGCAATGATGTTTGAAGGGTTTGAATTAAGTAGCGCAAGATTTTTTTGAAACTCCTGGAATTGGAAAAAAATCGGGCCCGAGTAAGTATTTAGCTGGAAAGTATGTTGCGTTAAAAATGCGTTGATGTTAACTGCGGAAGGATCTGCAATGATGCTGTTCATGAGCAGAACATCAGGATTAATCTCAAAATAGAGGATTGCATAATGAAAAAAGGCTGCCCCAATTCCAGTTACAAGATAATAAATGAGAAATCTTTTTCCTCCCCAAACATTTTCAAGAATGTAGCCGAACATCCATAATGCAAACATATTGAACACGATATGCGATAAGTCGGCATGCATAAACATGTACGTAATAAACTGATACGGGCTGAACTTTTGGGATTGAAAATAATGAAGACCTAAATAATCGGCAAGCTTAAAATGAAAAGCATTTTCCAAAGCAATGGTTGCAAGGAAAAATAATCCGTTTATAATCAGCAGGTTCTTTACTACCGGAGGCAAAAATGAAAAACTTTGTGGTCGGTATTGTTCGTAACTCATTATTTAAAATTTGGTTTTGTTAATTACTTTTCAGGAATTAAAAATTGATTATTTTCTGCTAAATCTGTCCCATAATTCACTGATAGTAATAATGTTAACTATCGATTCTCCATCAAGTGAAACTTCAGGAATTTTACATGCAAAAAGCTCATCAATGATCGTACGCATTTCGATGGGCTGAAGTACTTTACCTGATTTTATAGCCAGATTTTTTGCCATCGAGCGGGCTAAATTAACGCTTTTATCCAGATCGTAGGTATTCAGGTTGGTTTTAAAGGTTTCAAGGATACCTCCGATCAGATCGTCGATGCTGGCTTGTTTCAATCCTGCCGGCGTTCCGTCGATGACAAACTGGAATGATTTTTTTTCGTCGTTTTTAATGCTAAAGCCAAGCAGATTAAGCTCTTCACGAATTTCATTGAGTAAACTTGCATCAGCAGGGGAGAGGCTCAGTTTTATTGGAAATAATTCCTGCTGCGACAGCGAGTTACCAGCTCCCATCAACTCAATATAGCGCTCGTAAAGAATCCGTTCATGGGCTTTTTGCTGATCAATGATCATTAACCCTGATTTTATCTGGGAAAGAATAAACCGGCGGTGCAGTTGAAAAAAGGTGTTTTCGATTCCCAGGTTTTCACCAAAAGCAGCCTCGGTTTGAGAATAAATTCTTTCAGGTTCCCTTTCGATAAATTGATTTTGAGTGGGTTTTAAATTTTTTTCGGGGAACAGCTTTTCCCAGTTTTCGAGGTTGCTCCGGTTTCTGTCGGTTTGCTGGCCCTGATTCCTTTCAAAAGGGTTGTAATCAGGATTAACTTTGATTTGTGGCTGAAAGATAGGTTGATTTTTTGGTGGTATCCTGAAATCAAAAGTTGGCTCAACCTCAAAATTTATTGAAGGCGTAATGCTGAATTTCCCAAGTGCCTGCTTAACAGCAGATCGTAAAACCGAATAAACTGTTTTCTCATCCTGAAATTTAATTTCTGTTTTGGTTGGATGAATGTTAATGTCGATTTCTTTCGGATCGATTTCGATAAAAATGAAATAGGCAGGAAACGATTTTTCGGGCATCAACTCATCAAAAGCACTATCAACAGCGTGGTTAAGATATGGATGCTTCATAAAACGCTGGTTAACAAAAAAATACTGCTCACCCCGGGTTTTCTTCGCAAATTCAGGTTTTCCGATAAATCCCGTCATCGAAAGAATCTCCATTTTTTGTTCGACCTGAACCAGC
>CAJATL010000284.1 GCA_903944895.1 uncultured Bacteroidota bacterium | reverse complement strand
CGCAACTGGCGCTTTGGCAAGGATGAAATCGACATCATCGCACAGGACGGTGCTTTTATGGTAATAGTTGAGGTGAAAACACGCCGCACCAACTATTTTGGCGAGCCTGAAGAAAGCGTTACCCGCGAAAAACAAAAATTTCTTATCCGGGCTGCCAACGCTTACATCCTCAAAAAAAACAGTGACCTCGAAACCCGGTTCGACATTGTAAGTGTTTTGTTTTCAGGAAAAAACCACACCGTAAAACAAATCAAAGATGCCTTTTATCCCACGCTTTATTAAATCCCGGTTTCGTTGAACTTCCTTTTTTGCCGGTGATTGAATTTTGTCGTTTGCTTTATTTGGCTATTTTTGGATAATTATTTATCACGTTTACAATTTTGGACAACCAGGAAGAAAATCTTGATCAGGCCACGCCTGTTATTCAGCAGGAAAAAGAGCGCAAAAGGCCTTCGAAAAAGCCTTTAAGCAGGACCAAAAAGGTTGTTTACTGGCTTCTTGGTTTCTTCATACTGCTTTTGCTCACCATTCCCCTTCTCCTGAATTTGTATGCCGAAAGGATTTTTGGAGAAACCATCCGCCAAATCGTTAAAAATGAAACGGGCGGAAAATACACCTTTAATTATAGCAAAATCAGCTTTAATATTTTGCTGAACGATCTCATCATACACGATTTAGCTGTTTTCCAGGATACTTCATACCGCAACCCCGATACTTCCGCTTTCCCGGTTCAACAAAATTTTGCCGACCTCAGCATTCCTGAACTTCACTTTTCGGGATCAGGTATTTATAATGTCATCCGGGAGAAGAAGCTGGTGGTTAACCGTTTTTATATTGGCAGACCGGGGTTAAAACTTTATCTCAACCAGCCAAAGGCCGACACGCTAAAATCCGCTGAGGCCTTGCAAATAGCAGATTCAAACCAACGAATTCTTCATACCTATTTTAAAGATTACCTCAGCTTTTTAAAAATCATCGATTTTGAACTTAGCGAAGGCGCCCTCGAAATCATCCGCGGCAGCGCTGATTCGGCCCAAAGTATCCGAATAAACGATTTTTCGGTTTTGTTCTCAAACCTGCAGGTCGATTCGCTTTCGACACAAACGATCGAACACTTGTTTTTGACGGATAGCCTCGGCCTTTCCTTTAAAAGCGGCCTTTTTGAATTTTTTGGAAAGAGACATTTTATCACCTTTAATAATTTGGAGGTTTCGATAAAAGAAGGTACCATCGAGGTGCTCGGCCTTACCATAAAACCGGATACAACAAAAGCAGGGTACGATGAGCGGGGCTGGGTGCAATTATCCGTGCCGGCAATAAAACTCAATGGTATTATTTTTCAGCAGTTTGCCGATAAAAATTTAACTGTGAGCGAAATCATCATCCTTGAACCTGACATCCTGTTTCATCCTGCGAAAAATGATCAGCAGACTAAATTTGATGAAGAGAAGCTGGCAAGGCAGATTTTTGAGGCGGCCACCAAATTATTTTATCCCATAGAGGTTGGGAAAATATCGATACAATCGGCCAGTTTCAGGATTGATGGATTTGAAAGTAAAAATCTGAAAGAGGTATTTCTGCCTGATATCTCGCTTGATTTGTATCATCTGAAAATGGATTCGGCAAGTTATGATGAGCGAAGCCCCCGGTTTTTTATGGATGATCTTCGCTTGACCATGAACGAACAGGAGTTTTTCTTTAAGAAAAGTGCGCGGCTTATCAAATTCGGATTTCTAGACTTCGACACCAAAACCTCGCAGTTGGAGCTGTGCGACCTGTTTGTCGAGGATTTGCGGAAAAATCCGAAAAGTGCAAGCGTTAACCTTCAGGTTCCGGCTTTACATCTTCAGGCTGAAAATTTCGTTAACGCTCTTTTTTATCAGAAATTAAAGATTTTAACCCTCGATATTCAGCAACCAGCCATCACAATTCGTGTTCCTGACAGTGTTCCGCCTGATTCAAAAAAAATTGATGCTCATAACTTGTTCCCCGAGATCAGCGGATTTTTGAAGGAGTTATCTGTTTCGGATTTGAGAATAAATGGCGCAAATATAAATTTTGGGAGGTTTGATGGCATTTTCGCCAGCCAGGTCTCAACGCCGGATATTTCGGTGGTAGTGACGGATTTTCTGCTCAACAAAAACGCCCATCTGAAGAAAGAGAAGCTTTTTTATAGTTCAGCCATTGAGATAAATGCGGTGAACCTTGCCATGCTTGCCCCCGACAGCGTGCATCAGTTGTTTTTCGACAAATTCAGCATCAGCACAAAAGATTCGTCGATAAATATTTTGGGATTACACGCCGACACTCTGGAAACCCTCGAAACCAGGCCTTTTTTTGCCAAAAGCCGGGACAGGCTTAACATGGAAATTGACCAGGTTGAACTGAAGAAAATTGACTTTGCGGCATTTTTCGATCAACAGTTTATCGAGATTGACACCGTTAGCATTAAAAATCCTTCGGGTTATTTTATTGATGTTTTGGCCGATCAAAAGGCTCAGGCAGCAGGAGATAAATTGCTCCAGGGATTCCGGATTTCACATTTTATGGTTGAGAATGGTGATTTTTACCTGAGAGAAATTCCCGCAAACACTCCCAAAAAATTCGCTTTCGATGGACTTACTTTTTCGATAGATTGTCTGCAATCTGCTTCACCAGGGAAAAGGAATAAAATTGAAGCGGATAATATCGAATTTTTAACAAAGAATCTGGTAATAAATTTATCCGAAAAAGGCTATTCGGCCGAGATGAGCAATCTGAAGATTTCATCGGCCGATTCGATCATCAAAACATCAGATTTTATCATACAACCACTTAATTCGACTGTCGGGAGCAGTAATTTCCATGTGCGTGCAAAAGTTCCCGTAATTTTATTCAAAGGAATTGCCATCGCCGAACTTTATGAAAATAATATCTTCGATGCCCGTGAAATTCGTTTTGACCGGCCATCTTACCGGCTGATTCTGGCAGGAAAAACCAGGAGCGGTAAACAGGCTTCATTTTCAGGCAACGAATTAAAAGATGAGATTCTGAAAATTTTTAAATCGGTTTCGGTGGACCGGTTTGAAATGAATAATGCTGACCTGGAAGTCTTTGGTGGCTCAACTTTCAGCAGCCGCGATTTGTTGGTCGGCGATTTTGATTTTAAAATTGATTCGATTTTCGTGGATTCGGCCAGCAACATGACTGACGAAAACCTGTTTTTTACCGATGACATTCATTTTTCAGCACGAAAACCAATCAAAGCTTCGGTTGGAGATAATCTGGAAATCAGTTTTGGCGCATTTAGCGGTTCGACGAAAAACGGCTTTTTAAAAGCCGAAAACATTATGGTTAACGGGAAAGAACTCAATAACGACAAAGTGAAACCCAAAACAATTTCGGAGGTCGAAATCGTTCTTAAAAGTTTTGATTTGAAAGAAGTCGATTTTTTTAAACTTGTAACGCAGCAAAAACTTGCCCTCGGACGAATAAAAATAGTTTCACCGGATTTATGGCTTACACGTGAAATTTCACCGGCAATTCAAACCAAAACTGGACCAAAGGAAATCGATTTTTACAAGGTGATTGCTAAGCAAATTTCTGAGCTTCAGATTGCATATCTGGAAATTAGTGATGCATCTGTAAAAATTCAGGGTAACAAGGTAAGTGGCACCGAAACATTCCAGTTGAGCCGGATTAACGCTGATTTCAGAAATATTCTGGTCGATTCGTCGAATAATGTTTTTGAGAACAAATTCCTTTACAGCGATCTTGTTCGTGTAAATATTCGGGATTATTCGCTGCTTTCTCCCGACAGCCTGTATTTGATGGGTGCGGCAGGCATAGGTTTTTCGAGTAAAAACAGTACCCTGAAAATTGATTCCGGCTTTGTTGCTCCTCAGTTTGACGAAGAGCTTTTTGCTGCTAAAGTCGGGCATCAAACCGATCGTTTTAAGTTGAATTTCGATTCGGCCTGGTTTGAAAACATCAATATTCCGGAAATTTTGTACGAAAACAGGGTGGCCATTTCAAATGCCAGGATTTTTCAGCTTATGGGCGACGATTACCGCGACAAAACCTACGAACTTCTTCCCGATCATTATGCCAGTCTGCCGGTTACTGCTTTAAAAAAACTGCCGGTTACTTTCAGACTTGACACCTTAAAGCTTGAAAACTCACGGATTCAATATCGCGAATATGTACCGCCGGCTTTTGAACCTGGAATTATCTGGTTTGATGGTGTTTCGGTGGAAGGAAGAAATATCACCAACGACTCGGTCTTAATTTCCCAAAATCCGGAAATGAATTTTATGATGAAAGCCAGGCTGATGAATGAAGCCGAAATGGCGTTTTCGGTGAATTTCAATTTGAAGGACACCACAGATAAATTTTATGCAACGGGCACGCTCAACGAACTTGAGCTGACTTCGATTAACCCGTTCCTCGAAAATGTTGCGTTTGTTAAGGTTAAGAAAGGAACCAATAATTTGCTCACCTTTAATTTTGAAGGTAATGATGATGTGGCGCGCGGTGAGTTGTTTTTTAACTACGATAAACTCTCAATCCGTTTGATCGATAAAGAAACCATGCAGGCCAGGGGTTTTGGCGAATCGGTGGCCTCGTTTATTGCCAATAATTTTATCGTCCGCACCGACAATCCAAAATACACGGTACTTTTCCGTAAAGGGCAGATTTATTTTGAGCGCAACAAGCAAAAATCCTTTTTCAGTTTTGTGGCCAAATCGCTGTTAAGCGGCATTTCGACAACCATTCGTGGAGGCAACGAGGAGCGAAAAGAAAAACGCAAAAAGCGGTAATCTGAATCAGAGGTAAACACCGCAGCCCGCCTGAATGATGAGGAAATCTACTCTGACCTGCCCAAAATTGTCAGCTTGCTTTAAAAATAAAGCAGTCAAACTGCCGACCCCCCGAACCGATAGCTATCGGGATTATCGGGGCTGCAGACTGGCGACTGGCGACTGGTAACTCATCCCTCATATCTTTTACTAAAATCCGAAACTTCAACATAATCCATCTTATCTGACGCAAAAGGTTGTAATAATTCCAATAAATCTTTTTCATTGGTTGCTTCAAGCCAGAAGCGCTCAAATTTCGCAGGCAGAATTACAGGCATCCGGTTGTGAATTCCGGCCATCATTTCGTTGGGTGAGGTTGTGATGATCGAGAACGAACGGATGGTTTCCCCCGTAGGTGATTTCCACACATCCCATATCCCCGCCATCGAAAACAGGGGTTGATCTTTCAGGAAAATCCGGTAAGGTGTTTTCTTTTTGCCAGTAACGTTGGCTTTCCATTCGTAAAATGAATCTGCCGGAACTAAGCAGCGGCGATGCCTGAAAGATTGTTTGAAAGATGGTTTTTCCAAAATTGTCTCGGCTCTGGCGTTGATTAATTTATTGCCTATCGAAACATCTTTCGCCCAGAAAGGTACCAATCCCCACCTGAAAAAACTGAGCTGACCGGGAGTTTCGTTCGTTAACACCGTCAGTAATTGGGTGGGAGCACAGTTATAGTTTGGGATAAGCGTTCCATCATCAACTTTGATGTCGTAATGTTGGTTTACAATCTTTAAATCGGGAGCAAACGAATAACGGCCACACATACATTCAGTTTTTAATTCGTAAAATCAGTTGGTTAAATTGAACAAGAACTTACATCCATTGTTCTGTCTCAACAAAATAATTAATTTTGCACCCCCAAATTTCGCAATAAATATTTATAAATTATAAAATGGAAAATGTAATTATCAACACCGATTTGAAGTATAAAGTAAAAGACTTATCCCTCGCCTCCTGGGGCCGGAAAGAAATCGACATTGCCGAGAAGGAAATGCCGGGTTTGATGGCGATCCGTCAAAAATTCTCAGCCGAAAAACCCTTAAAAGATGTCCGTGTAACCGGTTCGTTGCATATGACTATCCAGACTGCAGTTTTAATCGAAACCTTAACCGAACTTGGCGCCGATGTAAGATGGGCCAGTTGCAATATTTTTTCGACACAGGATCATGCTGCCGCAGCTATTGCTGAAGTTGGAATACCCGTTTTTGCCTGGAAAGGCGAGAGCCTCGAAGAATACTGGTGGTGCACCTATCAGGCATTGTCGTTTCCCGGCGGTAAAGGCCCGCAATTAATCGTTGACGATGGTGGCGATGCCACACTTTTGATACACAAAGGTTTTGCTGGCGAAAAGAACCCGGAATTATTAAACGAAAAGCCTGGTAATGCTGAAGAAAAAGCAATTATTGAGTTGCTTCAGAATGTGTATGTTGAGGATAATCAGAAATGGCATCGCACCGTGAAGGACTGGAAAGGTGTTTCTGAGGAAACCACTACCGGCGTTCACCGTCTTTATCAGATGAAAGAAAAGGGCGAATTGCTGATTCCTGCAATAAATGTTAACGACTCTGTTACCAAATCAAAATTCGATAATCTTTACGGCTGCCGCGAATCACTGGCCGACGGTATCAAACGTGCCACCGATGTAATGATCGCCGGAAAAGTTGTTGTTGTTCTGGGCTATGGTGATGTTGGCAAAGGTTCGGCAAAATCAATGCGGGCTTATGGCTCACGGGTTATCGTTACCGAGATTGATCCGATTTGTGCTTTACAGGCCGCCATGGAAGGTTTCGAAGTTACCACCATCGAAAATGCACTTAAAGAAGGGCAGATTTTTGTTACCACTACCGGCAACAAGGATGTTATCACTTTGGAGCACATGCAGCAAATGAAAGACGAAGCCATCGTTTGTAATATCGGACATTTTGATAATGAAATCCAGGTTCACAAACTTGAGTCAACTCCCGGAATCACCAAATTGAACATCAAACCACAGGTTGACAGGTATCGTTTTGCCGACGGACATTCGATTTATCTTTTAGCCGAGGGACGGCTTGTAAATTTAGGTTGTGCCACCGGTCATCCTTCATTTGTGATGAGCAATTCGTTTACAAACCAAACCCTTGCCCAGATCGATTTATGGAAAAACCGCGATAAATACGCAATCGACGTATACCGCCTTCCAAAACACCTCGACGAGGAAGTAGCTCGCTTACATCTGGAACAGTTGGGAGTAAAACTTACGGTTCTTAGCAAGGAGCAATCCGAGTATCTTGGAATCCCGGTTAACGGGCCTTACAAACCTGATCATTACAGGTATTAGGAAGTTTTTTTATCATAAAAACCAAAAAAGGCACTGGATTTTCCGGTGCCTTTTTTCATGATATTGGGGGTGCCTCAATTATAAATGTGTAAAATATCCCCATCGTAGCTGGTGCGATACTGAAGCAAAGCATATCTTGCCGGACCATCAACAACCGAACCATCCAAAATCAGGTACCTTGTGCCGGCGCAGGTATCTTTTACAATAATTCCTGATTCGTCAACAACCACCTTGGCACAGATTTCCACCGGAACGTAGGTGCAACAACTGTCGGGTTTGTAAGTTGGCGTTCGCTCATAAGCCATAAATTCATCGGTGGTAACCCGATAAACCAAAATGCCTCTGCTTAACGTGCTCCCGTTTAAATATGCCCAGCCACCAACAGTATTCAACTGAAGGTACTCCGTTGAATTTGGCCGTATGTAAATATTGGTGTAACCCAGTATTATAGGTAGTTCATCGTTTTCGTCGCATGAGCTGGTTATCACACCAACGAAAAACATGATCAGAAATAATGTGAGCAGAGATTTCGTTTTCGGATTCATCGTACAAGTTTGTTTAGGTTTCAAACGTTGAGTTACATTTAATATTTTTGATGAAGATAGCCCGATTTACGCGACATTTTAGAATAGCAGCAATGGCTTTTGCTACCATTGTCATCTTTTCGGCATGTGCAAACCAGGCAAGCCTGAAGGTGAAGCAGGCTGAAAAAGCTGTAGAAAAAGAGCAGAAGAAAAAAGCAAAGGAGTTCTCGGATCTCAAAAAGAGCCATTACCAGATGCAGACCGAAGAAACCCAAAAGCGGATGAAAGCCACAAAGAAAAAACAAAAAAAGTATCAGCGGCAGCGTAATCATACGCCTTTCTGGGATAAGCTTTTTGGCAAATAATCGCATAGAAGTTAAAGAATTTACTAATTTTAACTCCGTTTTAAAAATCATCTCCTGCCTGCTTGTAAATTTTCCTGCGTTCAGGCTGATGATTTTTAAAAATTAAACGCTTATCTTAAATTAAAATCTTCCTGATGGTCTGGTATCGAAAATTGTGGTTTTTCTTATTCGTGGTAATGCTGATTCCGGCTGGATCAAAAAATCTTTTGGCTCAGAATGGAAATGAATTTGCATTCGACCGGATTACCTCCGAAAACATCATCCTCCGAAAAGGGCTTTCGCAAAATACCATTTATTGCCTGATGGAAGACAGCCAGGGATATCTGTGGTTTGGGAGCTGGGATGGCCTCAATAAATACGATGGTTATAACTTTACAATCTACAACAAGCAAAATGGGCTTTCAAACGAAACCATTAATGCTATTATCGAGGATGAATCAGGGCGAATCTGGATTGGCACCGAAAATGGCCTTAACTGCCTGGATAAAAGAACCGGAAAAATTACTGTTTATCAGTCAATCGCCGGCGACAGTGCAACGTTGTCGGGTAGCTGGATAAATTATTTGCTCCAGGATAAGTCCGGACAAATTCTGATCTGCACCAACAATGGACTTAATGTGCTGAATTTCAATACGGGAATAATTTCAAAATATCAAAATGACGAGATAAGGCACCGAAGCTCCCGTCGGAATAATGTTAACTGCATTTTGAATGATGAACGGAATAAGTATTGGACGGGCACTAATTTTGGCCTGTTAAAGTATGATCCGGTCACCCACGAGAATATTCGTTTTCTTAACCGGCCCGGCGATTTTGAAAGCCTGAGCAGCAATGTTGTAAATGTTATCATGCAGGACCGTGAACAGCGAATCTGGATCGGGACAGATTTTGGATTGAACCTCATTGATGAATCACAAGGGAAATTTAAGGTTTTTTTGAACGACTCCAAACGTCCCGGCTCGATTGGTAATAATAATATCACCGATATTTTTGAAGATAGCCGTGGTACTTTCTGGGTTGCTACTGATGGCGGTGGATTAAATATTCTGGACAGGAATTCCGGAAAATTCAAGGCCATTAAAAACGACCCTAAAAACCCTTACAGTCTTGGAAATAACCGGGTTTATGATATTTGTGAAGATCGGAGCGGTAACCTCTGGTTTGGGACTTTTAAGGGAGTGAGTAAAATCTCGAGGCATAATAACAAATTCGGGCTTTTTACGCTCGATCCGGATAATCCAAACAGTTTAAACGACAACTTTATCTGGGGGTTTTGTGAAATCGAACCAAATGTTTTCTGGATTGGAACCGATAACGGGATTAATGTTTTTAATAAAAACACAAATACCTTTACTTCGATCTTGCGTAAACCGGGAGGCCTGAATTCGTTGTCTTCATCCCGGATAAGGTGCATCCTGAAAGATTCTTCAGGAAAAATCTGGATTGGTTTACGTGATGCAGGTCTTGATAAATTTGATCCGGTTTCTGGGAAATTTACTAATTTCATGCCTTCACTTCAGGATCGCAACTCGTTGAGCGATATTTATGTCCTCTCTCTCCTTGAAGATAAATCAGGAATAATCTGGGTTGGTACCAACAACGGGCTTAACTTGATCAATCCTAAAACCAATCAGGTTCGTCCGCTTTTTCATAATGCTGACGATTCAACCTCCCTCTCTGAAAACACAGTTTATGATATCACCCAGGATGCTCAGGGAGTAATCTGGCTGGCTACCAACAATGGACTTTGCCGTTACAACCGCGAATCCGATAATTTTTCCACCTTCACCAATAGTACTCAAAATCAGGAAATGGGTGTGTCTGATAAATTATTTTGTGTGTTTGAAGACAGCCAAAATGATTTGTGGGTTGGGACAAGAGGAGGTGGTTTTGCCAAATTCGACAGGGAATCCGGCACCTTTGTGATATTTAATTCTGACGACGGGCTTCCCAACAATGTTGTTTATTGTATTCTGGAAGATGAACACGACAACCTCTGGCTTAGCACCAATTGGGGTTTGTCGAGATTTAACAAAAAGGAACGGAGTTTTATTAATTACGATGTAACCGACGGAATTCAAAGCAATGAGTTTAATTCGGGGGCTTCGCTGAAAAGCCGGGATGGTGAAATGTTTTTTGGTGGAATGCGCGGATTTAATGCCTTTTATCCCGGCGAGATTAAAATTAACACAGCAAAACCGCAGATTGTCATCACGGCATTTAAAAAATTTAACATCACCCAACCTGGCCAAATCCTCGATGGTGACACCATAATCTTAGCTAATGATGAAAACTTCTTCTCCTTCGAATTTTCATCACTCGATTTTACAAATCCGTCAAAAAACCGGTATTCCTTTATTCTCGAAAACTATAATAACGATTGGACAAATGTTGATGGAAACCGCCATTACGCCGAATACACCAAAGTAAACCCCGGCAAATACACGTTCAGGGTAAAAGGATCAAATAATAATGGTGTTTGGAATAATGAAGGAATTTCGCTCACCATTATAATTAAGCATCCCTGGTATTCGACCTGGGTTTTTAGAATTTGTGCCCTTTTAGTTTTGATTGCAGCGATTTATCTGACTATTCATTTCCGGTTTAATATTACCCGTAAAAAACATGAAATGGAAAAGAAGGTCCTTCAGATCGAAAAACAATTGATCGAAATCCAGCAAAAAGCGCTCAGACTTCAAATGAATCCCCACTTTTTTTTCAATTCGTTGAATTCGATCCAAAGTTTTGTGCTCTCGAATGATGTTGACCTTGCAGTGCATTATCTGGGAAAGTTCTCACAACTCATGAGAATGATTTTGTCAAATTCTGCGGAATCGATAATTCCGCTTGCCGATGAATTGCAGGCAGTAAAACTCTATCTTGAAATCGAAAAACTCCGTTTCGATGATAAATTCACCTATTCGATTAATGTTGATCCAAAAATTGATGAAGAATTTACCGGTATTCCTCCGATGATTATCCAGCCCTACATCGAAAATGCCATTATTCACGGGCTTGTTCACAAAGAAACAGGAGGTCATATCAGCATTGAACTCATAAAAAGCAATGAATTTATTTTATGCACCATTCAGGACGATGGAATTGGCAGGCAAAAAGCAATGGAAATAAAGAAACAGTCCGGTTTGAATAACCGGCCAAAAGGAATGCTTATCACCAAAGAGCGTTTGGAAATACTCAATCAGGGATCAAACCAGAAATATTCGGTCAAGGTAACCGATCTTACCGATGATAATCAGAATTCAACCGGTACCAGGGTTGAACTTGTGATTTTGTTCCAGGAAATTTGATTTTTTCTTATTTATAATTGCTAAAAATTAACCAATACAATTTTTATTTTGTGATCGGATTGAACTATTTTTTTGATATTTGACCCTTTAATTTTATTCAGGAAAAACACATTGGTTAAGGCGATCATCATCGAAGACGAGAAAAAGTCGAGAAGTGCATTAGTTGGGTTACTCAACCGATACTGCACCAACGTGCTGATATTAGGCGAAGCCGAAGGTGTGCAAACTGGCATCCCCATGATCAGGAAGCTTCAGCCCGATGTAATTTTTCTGGATATTCAGATGCGTGATGGAAGCGGTTTCAGGCTTTTGGAAGAGGTTGGCGAAGTAAATTTTGAAGTAATCTTTACCACTGCTTTTGACGAATACGCGATTAAAGCAATAAAGTATAGTGCGCTGGATTACTTGTTAAAACCGATAGTCCCTGATGAATTAATTGAGGCCGTGCAAAAAGTTGAAGACAGGAAGGCAGCTAAAAGTAAAAATCTTTCAAATAATCTGGATGCTTTACTCGACAATATTCGGGCAGGATCTATCGAATCAGCAAAAATCATTCTATCGACCTCCGAAAAGAAGCATATTATTAAGGTGGATGACATTATCCGTTGTGAATCGGATAATTATTACACCAAGTATTTTTTTATTGATGGGAAGAAATTGCTGGTGTCGAAAACACTTAAGGAGAATGAAGGATTACTCAAAGGGCAGGGATTTATCCGTCCTCACAAGTCACATTTGGTTAATGTTAAATACATTAAAGGCTATATGAAAAGCGACGGCGGATGCATTGTGATGAGTGATGATACCAAAATTCCGGTATCAAGGAGGAAGAAAGAAGCAATAATGGAGATCATCAATAATTTGTAAATAAGATTTTTCGATCATACTAACATTTAAATCAGAATTCATTTTTAAGCATTTTAATTTTTCGATAACAGACCAACAAACTTGTAAATTATTATTTTTCAGCTTTTTTAGTCTGTTGTAATTTAATGAAGGTAAATAAAAAAAGGGCCCGGATTCAGTGATTTCGTGTAAAACCGAAAACTGATTGTTAAAAACCGTTAACTGATTGTTACTTTTCATTTGTTTATTGATACTCTACTTTTACTTGTTCAAAATCATTCTTAATTATTAAGATGGACGATTTTATATATTTTCTTTTGGTAGTTGGTTGGCTGGGCTATTCGATTTACAAACAAAGCGAAAAGAAGAAGCGTCAGCAGGTTGCACGGCAAAACGAGCAACAGGGCAGTACTGTGCCGGAATATCCGGTACCCGCCGAGACCAGCGAAACCCCAACAGCTAAAGTGCCAACGGGGATTGATTTTAGAAAAACTTTGGAAGAAATATTATTGGGTGAGCAGGTTTCGATGGAAGTAATACCCGAAAGTGAAGTACAATCGCTTGAAGTTATTCCTGAACCAGCCGTTTCTGACGAAAACAGATTTCAGGAGCGTTCCTTCAACGAAACCCAGGTTCAACAAAAGTGGAACGAAATTATGGCAACCTCATCCGGTTTATCAGGTGAAAATTATCGCCAATCGAATGAGGAGGCAGTCCTTCAGGAAGAAGAACATGAAAAAGCCTATTTCTGGGATGATTTTGATCTTCGGAAAGCAATTCTTTATTCCGAAATCCTTAATCCAAAGTACGTTCATTAAGTGTGAATTTAAATAGAGAGGTAGAAGCAAAAAGGTTTGGTTAATACTTTTTTTTATTAGTAATTTTACCGCCCTTTAGCAAAATATGTAATCTAACATAAAACAATATGGTATGTTAAGAAATTTACTTTTAACTTTTAGTCTTGTATTTGCATCAACCATGTTGATGTATTCTCAAACAGGGGCACTTCAGGGGAAAGTCCTCGATAAGGATACAAAAGAGCCAATCCCTTTTGCAAACGTGGCTGTCTTTTCTGGTGGTGACCTGGTTACCGGCGGTACAACCGACTTTGATGGAAAATTTGTCATCAAGCCATTAACCCCGGGCACCTATAATTTAAGGGCATCCTTTGTTGGGTATCAAACCAAGGAAATTTCCAATGTGGTTGTAGGAGGCGACAAAATCACCTTTCAGGACATTTCTCTTGGAGTGACAGCCGAAACCCTCGAAACGGTCGAAGTTATCGAATACAAAGTCCCTTTAATTCAAAAGGACCAGACAACCTCAGGTGCTACTGTTACTTCCGAAGAAATCGAGAAAATGCCTAACCGTTCAGCAACTTCAATTGCAACAACAGTTGGTGGTGTTTATTCAGATGCCGATGGAGGAAATATCAGTATTCGTGGTCAGCGTGGCGATGGTACTGTTTATTACATCGATGGGATGCGTGTTTTAGGATCAAGCGCACTACCTGAATCTGCTATCGAACAGGTTTCGGTTATTTTGGGTGGTATCCCGGCCAGGTATGGCGACGCTACCGGCGGTATTATCAGTGTAACAACAAAAGGACCTTCCAGAGAATTCGGTGCCGGATTTGAATTACAGACTTCACAGTTTCTCGATGATTTTGGATACAACCGTTTGGGATTTAATTTACAAGGTCCACTCTTCTCTAAAAAGGAAGGCAACGATAAAACATCCATCATTGGTTATTTTATTGCCGGCGACTTCACTTATCGTCAGGACGGTTCCCCTTCTGCAAAAGGCACCATCGACAAGGTTGGAGATGAATACCTTGATTACCTGAAGCAAAATCCTCAACGGCCTACCGGAACCGGATTTGGCCTTTACAATAATTCGCTCTACACCAGAGCAGAAAACACCGAATCAATTAATCAAACATTAAATACCGAAGCTACCGACATTAGTCTTACCGGTAAGATTGATCTCAGAGCATCACCAACTATCGGATTTACCGTTGGAGGTTCATTCAATTATCAGGATTACCGGGCTTTCCAATATGCAGGCTCGCTTTTTAACTACGATAACAACCCTCATGTGAATAATAATACCTGGAGGGTTTTTGGAAGATTTACACAACGTTTCCCAACTGATAAAGAAACCAGTTCGGTTGTAAAAAATGTGTACTATGCTATTCAGGCTGACTATTCAAAGTTTCATCAGGTTGTTGAAGATGATACCCATAAAGATAACCTGTTTAATTATGGCTATTTGGGAAAATTTGAAACCTACAAACGCAGGTCCTACGAATTAGGTTCTGATACCATCAACGGAAGCGTTTATAATAATGTATGGTTACAGAATAACTGGCAGGACACTGCTTACACCTTTCAGGCTGCTGATGTAAATCCTGTTGTTGCCCGCTACACTGAGCAATATTATGAATTTTATCCTGATAAAGGTGATTGGCGTTTTCCTGCAACCGGAAACTGGCTGAATTACAATCAGGTTCAATTGTATGGTGGTTTGTTAAACGGTCAGTCTCCTGATAATGTTTACACCATGTGGACAAATGTCGGAACCCAATACAACGGCTATTCAGTCGCTGATAATACTCAGGTTTCGTTAAGTGCCAATGCATCTGCCGATATCGGAAACCATGCTTTTGAATTTGGCTTGCAGTATGAGCAGCGAAGTGATCGTGGTTATGGTTATGGCCCTGTTAATCTTTGGGGTTTGATGCGGTTAATTACCAACACGCACATTAATCAGCTTGATCTGAACAACCCGCACCTGGTTCAGATTGATGGTGTTTTTCAGGATACCATAAACTATGATCGTTTGTACAGTCAGGTCGAACAAAGGGTTTTTGATATTAACCTTCGTAAGAAACTTGGTCTTTCGCTTGACGGAACCGATTGGGTTGACATTGATTCGTATGATGTAAATACCCGCACCATTAATTATTATGATGCTAACGGACAATTACATAAGGACATGAGTGTTGACGGAGGTTTATCAATAGACATGTTTAGTGCTGATGAGTTGTTAAACAAAGGTGTTAACTATGTTTATTATTATGGTTACGATCCTTATGGAAATAAGAGTACATCCAGACCGGCATTTGATGATTTCTTTAATAAGACTACCCAGGATGCCATCGGACGTGAACAGTTTACCCGCGACATCGGTGCTTTTGAACCTATCTACATGGCAGGTTTCATCCAGGATAAATTTGCTTTTGATGATCTCGTATTTAACGTCGGTGTTCGTGTTGACCGTTTTGATGCTAACCAGATGGTTTTAAAAGATCCTTATTTATTCTATTCTGCTTACACCGCTGGTGAGGTTAGTACAATCAACGGCCAACCAATAAATCATCCTGATAACATTGGTGATAATGCAGTAGTTTACATCGATAATAAGGATAATCCAACCGAAGTTAAAGGATACCGTGAAGAAAGTGTCTGGTATAATGCTTCAGGAACTGTTATCCAGGATCCGGGTCTTCTGGATGCCGGAAACGGTATTACACCATGGCTTACCAATCCTCAGCAAAATGAAGTGGGACCGGAGGTTTTTAAAGATTATGATCCTCAGATTAGTGTAATGCCGCGTATTTCATTCTCCTTCCCGATTTCGGATGAAGCATTATTTTATGCCCACTACGACATTCTTACACAACGGCCAACTGAGCAGTTGAGAATGGATCCTACTCAATATTATTATATTACAAAACAAGGGAGTATTGATAATCCAAATTTGAAGCCTACCAAATCGATCGACTATGAATTAGGTTTTAAACAGAAGATCAGCAACAGTTCATCTTTGACAATTTCAACTTTTTACAAAGAAATGCGTGATCAGATTCAATATTATCGTTTTACCGGCGCTTACACCGGTGGTTCGAACCAGTATTATTCCTACAACAATATCGACTTTGGTACGGTTAAAGGTTTAACAATCGAATACGATTTGCGCAGAACCAGCAACGTTAGAGCCAGGTTTAGTTACACCCTTCAGTTTGCCGACGGAACCGGTTCCAGTTCTACCACTGCAGCGGCACTTGTTAATGCAGGATTGCCTAATCTCAGAACCATCTTCCCGCTTAACTGGGATAGAAGACATGCTTTCAACATTAGTTTTGATTATCGGTTTGGCGAAGGGAAAGATTATTTTGGCCCATCTTCAACCAAGACTATTAAAGGTACCGACCAGGTAAAGACAACCCAATGGTTAAAAAATACTGGTGTTAATTTTACACTAACTGGTGGATCTGGTACGCCATACACCCGTTCTTCAAACATTGTCGGAACTTATGCAACTGGTGGAAGTCAGTTATTGGAAGGAACAATTAACGGTTCAAGGCTTCCCGGCCAGTTCAGGGTTGACATGAGATTAGACCGGGACATTGACCTGACCAGTGATCCAAAATCAAATACTTATCTGAATGTTTATCTGCAGGTTCTTAACCTTTTGGATACTCAAAATATTACCGCTGTTTATTCAGCAACAGGTAGTGCAAACGACGATGGTTACCTTACAGCGCCTGAATGGCAGGAAAATATTAATACACAACTCGATCCACAGGCATATCGTGATTTGTACACTTTGCGAATGAACTCTCCTTTTAATTATAGCAATCCTCGCCAAATCAGGTTAGGTATTATCTTTAATTTTTAATTGAATGAAAGATAAAATTAGAAACGAATCTGCGAAACAAATAATAATGATAGATATGAAGAACATATTACGACCTCTGCTGATTTTCCTCGCGTTTACAATAGTTCAGGGAACTTTTGCAGATAAGTTGATCACAGAAAAAAACCTAAAGAATACTCAAAACATTAAATCAGGCGCTGCCGGGTGTTCTGCCGGTGCTTCATTTGCTTTTTTGGATATTAATAATATTCGCTGTCGTATTAACACCGGCGGCGATATGTGGTGGAACTTTGATAAAGCACAATATTATGTGCCGGGAAATACCCTCAAAACATCCATGTTCTCCGCTTCACTTTGGATTGGTGGAGTTGACGTTAATGGACAGTTGAAACTGGCAGGACAAAGATACCGTGCCAGTGGTGATGATTATTGGCCAGGGCCGCTTACCAATGATGGAACTGCTTCGATTGATGAAGAAACCTGCTCGGAATACGACAAGTTTTTTAAAATTACACGTGCCCAGGTTGACGAATATCTGGCATGGTGGGGTAGTACCAACAAAGTTGAAGAATACCCTGATTATACTATTCCGCAAAGTATCTTAGAATGGCCGGCTCATGGCGATGTTTCCAAAAATCAGAGTTATTACCTGGCGCCGTTCTACGATAACGATGGTGACGGAGATTATGATCCAAACCAGGGTGATTATCCTTACTATGATATCGACAATAGCCTTTGTAAAACCTTAATTCCTACGATGGCTGCTGAATCTGAATATCCCAACGATCCCGAAAACTGGAAGTATGGAATTCTTTCGGATCAGGTTATTAAAGGTGACCAAACTTTATGGTGGGTTTTTAACGATAAAGGGAATGTTCATACCGAAACAACAGGAGCTGCTGTGGGTATGGAAATTCGTGGACAGGCATTTGCTTTTTCGACAAACGATGAAATTAATAACATGACTTTTTATAGTTATGAAATTATTAACCGTTCAACTTTTAGTTTAACAGGTACTTATTTTAGTCAATGGGTTGATACTGATCTTGGTTATTCCTATGATGACTATGTTGGTTGCGATGTTAACCGTGGATTAGGGTATTGCTACAATGGTGTTTCGATTGATGGAACCGGACAACCTGAAGCTTATGGTGTTCAGCCCCCGGCAATTGGCGTTGACTTTTTCCAGGGTCCCTACATGGATCCTGATGGTTTGGATAATCCAAAATTCCAATATGTTACTAACCCAACTACAGGTGATACCACAGCAAAAATCCAGTTATGCGATGTTAGTATTAATGGTGTGAATTTTGAAGATGGTATTGCCGATAACGAACGTTACGGGATGCGTCGTTTTGTTTATCATGATAACTGTGGTGGTGGACCAACCTGCGACCCTTCGATAGCACCTGAATATTATAACTTTTTACGTGGTATCTGGAAAGACAATACTAAAATGCAATATGGTGGAAACGCTCACTTCCCGGATGCTGATGGTCCGGATTGTGATTTTATGTTTCCTGATGATACCGACCCGTGTAACTGGGGAACTGGTGGCCAGCCACCTAACGCCGGATGGAACCAGAATGGTAAATTCTGGAACGAGGTTTCAGCAAACAACAATCCTTACGACCGTCGTTTTATGCAGTCAGCAGGACCTTTCGTACTGTTACCAGGTGCAGTAAATTATATTACTGTTGGTATTCCGTGGGCGAGAGCTACTTCTGGCGGCCCTTGGGCTTCGGTACAACTTTTAAGAGTAGTTGATGATAAATGCCAGGCATTGTTCGATAACTGTTTTAAGGTTCTTGATGGACCTGATGCTCCGGATTTGAGTTTCCTCGAAATGGATCGTCAGCTTATTGTTTATATCTCAAATCGTAAAGGTTCGAATAACTTCAACGAAGGTTACAACGAAATCGATCCAAATATCCAGTTACTGGAGGATTCGGTGCCAAAACCACCGGCAGTTATCGATTCATTAAAACGTTATCGTTTCGAAGGATATCAGATTTATCAATTGCGCAGAGCCGATGTAAGTGTCGAAAGTTTAAATGATGCTGATCTTGTCCGTTTGGCCGCACAATTTGACAAAAAAAATGGCATAACAAAACTGGTTAATTATTATTACGATCAGTCAATCGGTGGCAGTGTTCCTGTTATCGAGGTTATTGGTGGTGATGAGGGAATTAGTCATTCATTCATTATTTCTGAAGATTTGTTTGCTGATAAAGATAAAAAACTGGTTAATCATAAACAGTATTATTTCCTGCCGGTAGCGTATTCTTTTAACGAGTATGCACCGTATTCCCAGGAACCTGGTGTTGTGAACGGACTTTACGGTCAAAAAAGAACCTATCTGGCCGGACGTAAAAACATCAAGGTTTACACTGCAATTCCGCATAAATCAGTTAGCGGGCTTACACTTAATACTAGTTATGGTGATGGTTTTGAAGTTACCCGTTTACAAGGTCAGGGTAATGGCGGCAGTGAACTCGAAATGAAGGCCGAAAGTATTAATGAGATATTGACGAAATCACCAGCCAGTGAAACTAATCAATATGGTGATGATGATTACCCGATAGTTTACAACCCTGTTTACGAAAGAAATATGGGCCCTGTAAAAGTAAAAGTCGTCGATCCTATGAATGTTCCCAGTGGTACCTTTACGATTAAATTTATTGATGTTGTAACAGCAGCAACCGATTCTACCAGAATAACAAATGCTAAATGGATTTTAACAGATGCTAGTGGAAACTCATATTCTTCTGATACTACCATAAGTGTAAGGAACGAACAAATTATTCCTGAGCTTGGAATTTCTGTGAATATTGAGCAAATATCTTTCCCTGGTGATTCACTCTCAGCAAATAATGGATTGATCCGTGCTGAATTAAGTTATCAGGATAGTTCTCAGATGTGGTTTTCAGGCGTTCAGGATTTCGATGTTCCTGGCAGCCCGCTTAACTGGATTAGATCTGGCGTTTATAAAGATGATCAGAATGTGCGTTTTAACGACTGGGACATGACCAATGACGATCCATGGGATGCACTTCAGATTTACGAAAAATTAGTTGGAGGAACCTGGGCTCCTTACGCATTAACGGCTTCCGGCGAACAGCTTGAAGTTGGGCCTTCTTTCAACAGAATTTCTAAAAGTACTGCATCACTTGCCATCCTTGCCAGTGTTAATGTTGTAATTACATCTGATAAAACAAAATGGACAAGATGTCCGGTTGTTGAAATGTGTGCTGATCAAACCTTGGCTCAGGGAAATGCTCAACAATATGGGATGAGAAATTCTCCATCTATTGATAAGGATGGAAACTTTGCCGAAGAGGGTGCTGCAGCAAGCAATGATCCAAATGATCCAAATTATATTAATAGTACCGGTATGGGTTGGTTCCCGGGATATGTTATAAATATCGAAACCGGCGAACGCCTTAATGTGATGTACAGCGAAAACTCTTTCCTGGCTGGTGAAAATGGCCGTGACATGAAGTGGAATCCAACTAAAAATTACATTAGCGAGCAAAGCGTTCAGGGTGTTGTTTTTGGAGGGATGCATTATTTGTATGTGATGAATCACATGAGCCTGAGTTATGGAGGACGTATGTTTAATTTCCCGGCATATGATGCTGGTAGATTTTTAAGGGATACGCTTACAAGCGAATTACCTGCAATTCTTACCCGGACGGCATTGTATTCGAGTTGTATGTATGTCAGCATTCCTTTAGCTGTAAACGATTCTGTTTGGTTGCCTGAGGGTAATGATGTAACAGTGAAGATCAGAGTATCCAAACCTTACGAACGTTATTTTTCTGAAGGCCTGGACTCGCTCAGTGATAAGAATCAGAATAATTTTAACCCGATGTATTCATTTACAACCGAAGGTTACGCTCCTGTAAATTACTCTGAAGAAAAAAATCAGACCGACCTGGATTTGATTAATGTTGTTCCAAATCCATATTATGCTTATGCTGATGGCCCTGGATATGAGCGGAATCAACTTGATACCAGAGTAAAAATTATAAATCTGCCTGAACGATGTGTTGTCACAATCTATAATATTAGTGGCACGCTTATCCGGCAGTACGACGTTGATAAAACAGGAGTATCAAATCCCAGAGCCTCCATAAAAGGACTGGAAACTGATGCCAAAACTTCAATTGATTGGGATTTAAAGAACTATGCAGGCATTCCGATTGCCGGAGGGATTTATCTTATCCATGTAAAAGAAACGGGAGGCCGTTCAGGTGAAAGGGTTATTAAATGGTTTGGAGCTATGAGGCCGATCGATTTGAATACATTTTAATCTATACTTTACCGAAATTTATGATTAATAGAATAAAATCAGAAAGTATGAAAAATATTTATAGATACATCATTGCATTGTTCTTATCAGGATTGCTTATTATGCCAGTCACTGATTTATTGGCTGGTAATAAAGACCGTTCCGGACAATCCGGAGCCTCCGAATTATTAATAAACCCGTGGGCGCGCAGTTCCGGATGGGGCGGTGTTAATGTTGCCAATACCAGAGGTTTGGAATCGGTTTTTACCAATATTGCAGGTACTGCCTTTACCACCGGAACCGAAATTATTTTTTCGGCAACCGATTATTTACAAGGTGCTGACATCAAAATTATGAACTTTGGTTTAACGCAGCATATTGGCGAAACGGGAGCCTTAAGCTTGTCGATTATGTCGATGAACTTCGGCGATATCCAAACAACAACAATAAATAATCCTGACCCAAGCGACGGAAGTATAGGGACTTTCTCACCCAGTTTGATAAATATCAGCATCGGTTACGCTAAAGCCTTTTCGAACAGTATTTATGGGGGTTTTAATCTGAAAATCATTTCCGAAACAATTTCGGATATGAGTGCTCAGGGTGTTGCGATCGACGCAGGTATCCAATATGTTACCGGTGAAAAGGAAAATGTAAAATTTGGAATAGCATTAAAAAATGTGGGTCCAACCATGAAGTTTTCCGGAGATGGTCTTTCTTTCCGGGGATTTTATGATCAGTTTTCTACAAATTCGCCTACGTTCGAGCAACGTAAAGCTGATTTCGAATTGCCGGCAACTTTGTTGATCGGTGGTGCTTATGATTTTTTGTTTGCCGAAAACAGATTTACGCTTGCAGGAAGTTTCCAATCTAATTCTTTTACCAAAGATCAATTCATCCTTGGTGGCGAATTTGCACTGAAATCGTACCTGATGCTCAGAGCTGCTTATGCTTACGAAGAAGGAATCACTAATAAAGCCGATCGTACAACTGTTTATACCGGACCAAGTGCAGGGTTTACCGTGCAGGTTCCTTTGAATAAAGAAAAAGATTCCAACTTCTCAGTAGATTACTCATACCGCGCAACCGATCCTTTTTCAGGAGTTCACACAATCGGCGCTCGTATCAATTTGTAAATTGCTTAGGATTTAAAGAAATTTCATAATTTTGCCTCGCAGATTTAAGACCCTTTTTTAGGAAAGGGTCTTTTCTATTATTATCTCAAATATAAATATTACAAGCTGTATGTCAGGAATAATGTATTATAGTGAAGAAGGTCTGAAACGACTGAAAAATGAATTGATTCAATTGATTACAGTTGAACGGCCTTCAATTTCAAAGCAAATTGCTGAAGCACGCGATAAGGGCGATCTTTCCGAAAATGCGGAATACGATGCTGCAAAAGAGGCACAAGGGATGCTTGAAATGAAAATCTCTAAACTCGAAGATGTTATCAGAAATGCCAGAATTCTGGATGAGTCGAAATTGGACTTAACCAAGGTTTACATCATGACCAAGGTTAAAATCAAAAATCTTAAAAATGGTTCCATCATGTGTTATACCATTGTTCCTGAAAGCGAAGCTGATTTGAAGTCTGGTAAAATATCCGTTAATTCACCTATTGCAAAGGGTTTGCTGGGAAAAATTGTTGGCGATAAAGCCGAAATTAAAGTCCCTGCCGGCATTATCGAATTTGAAATTGTTGAGATCGATCGTTAGCACTCGTTTTCAAATAATCTAAGAATTGCTAAATGGTTTTGTTCTGTTTAGCATTTTTTTTTGAAAAAGAGTACCTTTGTTTATCAAATTTTTAAATTATTGATTATGAGTACAATTTTCACAAAAATCATCAACGGAGAAATCCCTTCTTACAAAATAGCTGAGAATGACAGGTTTTATGCATTTCTTGACATTAATCCACTTGCAAAAGGTCATACTTTGGTGATACCAAAATCTGAAGTCGATTACATTTTCGATCTGGATGATGAAACAATAGCCGGGTTATTCGTATTTTGTAAGAAAGTGGCAAAGGGCATTAAAGCTGTGGTAGATTGTAAAAAAATCGGAATTACTGTTTTAGGTTTGGAAGTGGCGCACGCCCACGTTCATTTGGTTCCGATTAATGGCATTTATGAAATCGATTTTAGTAAACCTAAACTTAAGTTAAGTGTTGAAGAATTTCAATCACTCACAAAGGAAATCAGCTCCCGGATTTCTTTTTAGTTAAAATAATTTTAAATGAGAAAAGAAACTGATTTTTTGGTTATTGGTTCTGGAATTGCCGGTTTATCCTATGCGCTTAAAGTGGCTAATTTCGGGAAAGTGTGTATTATTACCAAAGCTAAAGCCGAAGAAACAGCTACGAGGTATGCACAGGGCGGAATCGCCGCTGTTATGTACACGCCGGATACCTACGAAAAACATGTCAAGGACACATTAATCGCTGGTGATGGCCTTAATGACGAGCGAATTGTGCGTATCACCATTACCGAATCTACCGAAAGGGTTCAGGAGCTTATTGAATGGGGAACCAAGTTTGATAAAAACAAGAGTGGCCGTTACGATTTGGGTAAAGAAGGTGGACATTCAGAGCATCGGGTTCTTCATCATAAAGATAACACCGGGTTTGAAATTGAAAATGTCCTTTTGGTACAGGTCAAGCTTCATCCCAATATCGAAATATTCGAAAATCATTTTACTATCGACATTATTACACAGCATCATTTAGGGAGTGAAGTAAATCGTCGTCGCGCTGATATTGCCTGCTATGGCGCTTATGTTTTGGATATTGAAAAGAATGAAATCCATACTTTTCTGGCTAAAACTACAATGCTTGCCACAGGAGGTGTCGGAAATGTTTATTCGACAACTACGAATCCTCCGGTTGCCACGGGCGATGGAATAGCAATGGTTTATCGTGCCAAGGGTGCTGTCGAAAAAATGGAATTTATCCAGTTTCATCCCACGGCTCTTTATAACCCAAAGGATAAACCATCCTTTCTGATCACTGAAGCTTTAAGGGGCTATGGAGCGATTTTAAAAAACCTGAATTGTGAGGAATTCATGCATAAATATGACAGCCGGCTCTCGCTTGCCCCCCGTGATATTGTTGCACGTGCTATCGATAATGAGATGAAAATTACCGGGGATGAATATTTGTACCTCGATTGCAGGCATATTAATAAAGACGAACTTATCGAACAGTTCCCGACCGTTTACGCAAAATGTTTGAGTATCGGAATCGACATTTCCAGAGATATGATACCCGTTGTACCGGCTGCTCATTATACTTGTGGCGGTATAAAAGTTGATGAATTTGGCCGTACCACCATTAATTACCTTTACGCCAGCGGCGAATGTGCTTCCACGGGTTTACACGGCGCAAACCGTCTTGCATCAAATTCGCTGCTCGAATCGCTGGTTTTTTCACACCGTGCCAGTATCGATACAATTAATACTTTCAAAAACATTAATCTGAAGCATGAAATTCCCGACTGGAACGCTGAAGGCATGGTGATGAACGAGGAATTAATCCTGGTTACGCAATCGTTGAAAGACCTCCAGGCAATAATGAGTAATTATGTTGGGATTGTGAGATCGAACATCAGGCTAAAGCGTGCTTTCGACCGACTCGAAATAATTTACCGTGAAACCGAGGAATTATATGATCAGTCCATCCTGACTGTAAAGATTTGTGAACTCCGGAACATGATTACTGTGGCTTACCTGATCATCAAAATGGCGATGCAGCGTAAAGAAAGCATCGGGCTTCACTATTCATTGGATTATCCTAAAGCTATCGGATATCACGATTTTTCAAGGGAGGAATTATAGTGGTAAATCAGCAGCAATATGTAAGTTTTGTGCTCAATCCGCATTTATTGCAAAATGCGAATAGTGTTGTTTTGCTTGATCTTACCCGGAAATTTCCATATTGCCAGACTTCACAACTGCTTTATCTTTTGGCCCTCCAAAGCGAAGATAGTATTCAGTTTCCCGAAATGCTTAAAGTCGTGGCGGCCTATGCCGGTGATCGCAGAGTTTTGAAAGACCTGATTGAACATTACAATAAGCCTGTTTCTGAAAATACCGGTCGATTATTAATCGAAGATAATGATTACGAGGTGGAGATTACAACCCCCCAAATTGATGAAGAAATTGATCAGTTTAATGTTGGGAATATTGACATCGAACAGGAAGTGGAACTTGATGATGTAATTTTGGTTCCTGTTGAAAAATCATCTGAAATACCTGTAAAACCTGAGGAACCAAATTTATCTATTCCGGTTGAAGCCGGAATTGCAACAGTTCGTATTGAAGAAATTCCATTACCTGCAACCGAAGTTACACTTCCCCGAAAATCGAAGCTTGAAATAATCGATCAGTTTATCGAAAAAGCACCGAGAATTACGCGATCGCGAAGCGACTTTTTTAATCCACACGATTATGCCCGCAATAGCACCATCGACAGGGAGGATATTGTGAGCGAAACTTTGGCTTCAATTTATTACAAGCAGGGAAATATCGATAAAGCGATAAAAATTTATGAGAAATTAAGTTTGAGATATCCGGATAAAAGTAGTTACTTTGCAGCCCTTATTGAAAAAATTAAATCAGATAATAATTTAAATACTTGATACAATGTACGTTTTAATAGTAGTTTTAATTTTAATCGTTGCTGTTCTTACAGTTTTGGTAGTTTTAGTCCAAAATTCAAAAGGTGGTGGTCTTGCTTCAAATTTTGCAGGATCAAACCAATACATGGGTGTGCGTAAAACAGCCGATTTCCTTGAAAAAGCAACCTGGGGTTTAGCTATCACGATGTTATTATTTGTTTTAATTTCATCAATGGATTTTATGAAACCATACCAGGCACCAACCGAAACGCAATCAACTGATACAGAAATCCGCAAAGCAATTCAGGATTTGCCTGTTCCAACAGCGCCTGCGCAAAATCAGACTGAAAATACCGAAGATTCAGAAAATTAGTATTCCAGATTGTTACAATCCGGTTGTTAAAATATTCCGATGTCAGAATGTCACAGATATTCTGACATTTTTTTTACCCCTCCGTTAAAGAAATACCGGTAATTTATCAGGCCGCGATCTTATTTGAAATGCCTGACAAAGTTCAGGTTAGACTTCAGAAGTCAGGTTAGATTTTCCGGATGAATTTCACCATTCAGGATATCGTCATTCGAAATTAACAGAACCCCAGAGGTTGGTTTGCGTTCGTTTGTGGCAGCCTTAGCTGGTTTTCATTCTTATGACATGACAACATTTCGGCAAAAACCTCCCGAAAGTGATAAATAACTTTGAGTTTCTGCTTTGGCATAAATTATGATTAACCGCCGAAAGTCTTTAAAAACTACTCAAACAATATTAATTCATTTATAAAAGTAAAAAAGTATGACAAAAGTAAACATCAAACCATTAGCTGACCGGGTGATCATTGAATCCGCAAAAGCTGAACAGAAAACCGCTGGTGGAATTATTATTCCGGATACCGCAAAAGAAAAACCACAAAGAGGTACCGTGGTAGCAGTTGGCCCAGGTAAAAAAGACGAACCAATGACATTAAAGGAAGGTGATGTTGTTTTATACGGAAAATACGCTGGTTCCGAAATCAGTATTGAAGGCAAAGATTATTTGATCATGCGCGAATCTGACGTTGTGGCTGTTGTTTAATATTCAAATATTTAATCAAAAAAACATAAAAATTTTAGTAAAATGGCAAAAGATATAATTTTTGGTCTCGAAGCAAGAGAATCCTTGAAAAAGGGTGTTGACGCTTTGTCAAATGCAGTAAAAGTTACTTTAGGTCCAAAAGGCCGCAATGTGATTATCGACAAATCATTTGGTGCTCCTATAGTTACCAAGGACGGTGTTACCGTTGCAAAAGAAGTTGAATTGAAAAACCCTATCGAAAATATGGGTGCACAGATGGTTAAAGAAGTTGCATCAAAAACCAACGATCAGGCTGGTGATGGTACTACAACTGCTACCGTTCTTGCTCAGTCGATTTTTACAACCGGAATTAAAAACGTTACAGCCGGAGCAAATCCGATGGATCTGAAACGTGGTCTCGACAAAGCAGTTATTGCTGTTGTTGCTGACATTAAAAAGCAAGCCAAAAGTATTGGCGACAGCACCGAGAAAATCGAACAGGTTGCTTCAATTTCAGCAAACAACGATTACACCATCGGTAAAATAATTGCCGAAGCCATGAGTAAAGTTAAAAAAGAAGGTGTTATCACCATCGAAGCTGCAAAAGGAACTGATACTTACGTTGACGTTGTTGAAGGTATGCAGTTCGACCGTGGTTACATCTCTCCATATTTTGTAACTGACACCGAAAAAATGGCAACAGTTTACGAAAGTCCTTACAT
>CAJATL010000283.1 GCA_903944895.1 uncultured Bacteroidota bacterium | reverse complement strand
CAGTGAAAGTATTGTTCATGACCAAATTATTTTCAAAGATGAACTCCTGATCATTTATTGCTTCTACCATTACACCCGATCCATAACCCCATTTTCCTTCAGCAACTTCAATTTCGTTGAAAGAAACAGTATTGTTTGAAACGGTTCCTGAACAATCCAAAAATATATCCAGTCCTCCGCTGATGACCAAATCAGTGGTAGCGCTGTTTGATTTTGCCTTATTGTGCGTGAACACATTATCTGAAATAGTAATATCAATATGCCCGTAGTTACCGGAAATGCGTGCACCACCACCATCACCGCGAAATGCGCCGGTTGCTTCATTCCAGGAGAGCTGATTGTTCTCCATGATCAGGTTAAACCAAATCTCAATTCCTCCACCCATTCCCTGAATGGTTGAACTTATTGCTTTGTTATTGTTAATCCGGTTGTTGCGCAACACCACCCGGGGTAATGGATCAAAAGGGCCTCCTGCAAAGATGCCCCCTCCGATGGCATAGCCTTCATTAGAAAGATTGTTGTATTCGATATAGTTGTTTATCAATTTACCGCCTGAAAAGAATAAAACACCACCTCCAAATCTTGAGTTGCCAACCTCAGGTACTAAAGTCCCGGTTCCACCGGTAATGGTAAACCCGCATAATACTGAGGTTGTATCCTCACCGGAAGTAAAGGTAACCACCGAACCCAAATCCGGATTCTCCGGCTGGCTGCCATCAATGATAGTATTTACGATATGGTTGGTGTCGCCATCCATGATGAATTTACTCGCCACAACGATGGCTTTACCAATGAAATCAATGTTTTCGAAGTAGGTGTTTTCGGCCACCAGCACCGTATCGCCATCTTCGGCAGCAATGATGCCTTCCTGGATAGTAGCGTAATCGCCCGGCACATGGATGATGTTGCCAGGGGGCGCATCATAATAGATTTCAGCCGAAGAAAGCAACCCGTCATTGTTTTTGCCGCCTGCAACCACCAGGTAATTACCGACGCCCTGTACCGAATGATGGCTTCTGGCAGTTTGCAGGTTCATCACCGACCATACGTTGGTTTCCGGATCGTAAACATCAACTACGTTTGATGGGTTTGTAAAACCACTTCCGGTAAAAATACCACCACCGGCAAAATATGCTTTTCCTTCAACCACCGCACCATTATCAACAGCAGACCTGGGCGATGAAAGCGAGGCTGTAGTCCAGGAGTTTGTTTCAGCATCGTAAATATCAACCCGGTTTGTTGGATTATTTGCGCTGGTAACGCCACCGGCAATAATTACTTTGTTTCCCACAGTTACCGCACTTGCATAAGCCCTGGCCAACGAAAGTGAAGCCTGCGTCCAGGTTTTAGTGGTAAAATTGTAGATATCAACCCTGTTTGAAGTATTGCCGGCAACGTTAATCATGCCACCTGCAAAGATGGCCTTGTCGCCAACTACGGATGCGGCCATTCCCATCCTTGCCTGAGAAAGGCTGCCGGTTGACCATACTTCGGTTTCGACATTGTAGAAATCCACTGTACTTTTAAAGACTGGTGCACCTTGCCGTTGGACACCTCCGGCAAACATTACCGTATCACCGTAACTGACTGCAGCAAGTGAAAACCTGTCGATCGAAAGCGACCCTACCGACCATTCATTCAGTTCGGTATCATAAATATCCACAACATTGTAGGAAATGATCTCATTGTAACCTCCTGCAACGAATATTTTAGTACCGCAACTTACTGTACCCCCAATGATTTCGCGGGGAACAGATAAATTGCCCTCGGAACCCCAGGTGCCGGTCGTAAAATCATAAACCTCAACATTGGTAGTAAAACCAGCGCTGGTATTGCCTCCGGCAAAATACGCCTTGTTGCCGATGGTTGCTGCCCCCATAAAGTATCTGGGTTCCGATAAATTAGTGTACGTCCACTGCCCGTATGCCATCCAGGCGGAGCAGAGGAGAATTGCTGTAAGACTTGTAAACTTTTTCATTGTGATTGATTTTTGGTTAATGTTGAAACATTTGTGGTTTGATTGTTTGTTTATTCTAGCCTCTCCCCCTCGCTTCCCCTCTCCAATCCCGATAGCTATCGGGAGGAGAGGGGGAAGGGGGGAGAGGTGTTATTGAATTTTTTATTTTTTATCCTCATTCCCGATAATCTTAATCGCCCCGATATTTAAAAGCGAATGAAACAGATTAGCGGCACCCCCATGTTCTACAATTTTTCCATCAATAAGCCGGTCAACGTTAACACCGGTGCAAACGATTTTTTTTCCGGTTGGCTTTATTCCCATCCACATACCGAGGTGAGTCCCGGTCATGGTGTAACAGGTTACCACCCATTCACCTTCTGCAATTTGTTTATCAATGGTAATATGCAGGTCAGGATAGGTTTCCCTGACTCCAATGGTATGTTTTACGGCCCCATCAATACGAACGGGGTACGTTTTATTTTGAAAAACCTCAACATAGTCCGACGAAATAAAATCAGAAATGTGTTCAGTATTTCCGGTATTTATTATTTCCCCGATGTATCGTCTGATAATAGCCTTATTGTCGTTTGTAGATTTTGATTTCATAAATATTTTACTTGGTTATTGAATGATCAGTTTTTGCCTTGTTTTCGCTTGCCCGGTTGCAAGTTCGATGATGTAAATTCCCGGCTGAAGTTTTGAAATATCCAGGGTGTTGTTTACAGGTTTACCTTTCAGGACAATCAGCCCGGTTTGGGTGTAAATGATAACATCTTTAATTGTTTCAGCATTTGGGATATAAAACACCAGCAAGTCATTGCCTGGGTTTGGGCAGATAGAAATTTCGTTTTGATCTGCAAATTCCTCAACAGAAATAGCCTCGCAAGCCGTAATTACTTCCTGAAGATTGTTACAACCGGTGGCATTATTATAAATGGTAACATTGCTGTTAGGAAGGGAGAGGAAATCACAAATGCTTTGAACTTCACAGGTTGATAAAGAGGCATTGTCGGAAATCAAAATACTGCTTAGGGAATTCGCTTCAACATTATCCAGACCCGACAAACTTGTAAGCAACGGATTGCCGGCAGGATAGTTACCGATCATAAGTTCCTCTCCAATCGAATTCAGGCCATTTAATCCCTGCAGGTTGGGCAAAAGTGCATTGTCTGAAACCCACAGGTCACCGTTTATGGTGGTCAGGTTATTCAAACCATTCAGGCTTGTCAGCAGGGGATTTCCTTCAATTCTGATATCCCCGTTAACATTGGTGAGCTGGCTTAAGCCATTTAAATTGGTGATATCCTCACCATGAATAATGGCATATTCTTCGATTACCGTGCAGTTTGGAAAACCGAGGTGGAAATTATCAATATAGCTTTGCGAGTAAAAATGATAGAAACCATGAGGGAGGCAGTCGAAGGTTGTACCGCAGCCCACGGCTATATCCGCCGGATGTTCGCAGCCGGGCGCATTGCCGAAAATAAAAACTGTCCCCGGTGGATTTGAAAGATAGGCGCAAATGCTTTGTGCTTCGCAGTTGGTTAATAGCGGGTTTTCGGTGATGAAAAGATCGTCAACAGTTGCCGGATTAATGTTTTCAAGCCCTGCAAGCGAGGTAAGTGAAAGGTTGTATTCAACACGAAGGCTGCCACCAACGGTAGTCAGGTTGCTGAGGGCAGTTAAATCAGTTAATGCATCGTTAACCTGGATTAAAAGAAAGCCGCCGGAACCAAGAGAGGTAAGATTTTCGAGGCCATCAAAACTTGTCAAAACCGGGTTAAATCTAATGGTCAACCCGTGTCCGGCTGAAGTTAAGCTTTCTAAACCGTTCAGACTTGTAAGGACGGGATTACCTTCATCGCTCACATCACCGATTTCGAGGTAGCCTTCGACGTAGGTCAGCGTGTCGAGTCCGGTCAGATTGGTGAGGAGGTCGTTTTTGATGATGATCAGGTTTCCTCCGATGCTGGTGATCATGTTCAGTCCGTTGAGATTGGTGATGCCGGGGCCACTGATGGTTACTTCGCCCTCAATTTCAGTACACCCCGGATAATTGGTCTGGAAATTATCGATTTGTTCCTGGGTGGTGAAGATGATGCCTTCGGGCAGACAACTTTGTGCAAAAACTATGCTCTGCCTCATGGCCACTGCTGCAATTAAAATGATTAGTTTTTTCATGATTTTTTGTTTTGGCCTCACCTCCGATCCCCTCTTCCGCCAGTTGGCGGAGGAGGGGGAGACCGGACAGCCTGCTTTTCTCCCCTCTCCTGCGGGAGAGGGGCCGGGGGTGAGGTAGTTTATTTCATTTTAATTATTTTCTTTGAAATTATCTGGTTTCCGGTTTTCAGGCGGCAATAGTAAACTCCGGGTGGAAGGTTTTTGGCGTTCCAGGCAACTACCTGCCTGCCCTTGTGTTGTTTTTCATTTACAAGCAAAGCTACCTGGCGGCCAAGGTGATCGAGAATGGAAAAGTTAACCAATGCATCCTCATCAAGGAAATATTCGAATGTTATTGAACCATCAAAAGGATTTGGATAAACCATAACTGGAAACTGTTGATTGCCGACTGCCGGCTCTTCAATCCCTATCTCAAGGCAGGCCTGCTCAACTTCTGCCTGGCTGTTGCAGCCGGGGGCATTATCATGAATTTCGATGGTTCCGTTTGGCGCTGCCAGGTAAATGCAGATGCTTTCAACCTCACAGGTTGTTAATGAAAAATTGAAAGCAAGTACAAGGTAGGTGATTGAACCCGGAGCAATGTGATCCAGCCCGGAAAGTGATGTCAGTGAAGTATTATGCCTGATCCACAAAAAATTCCCAATGTTGGTAAGGTTATTTAATGCTGTCAGGTCAACGAGGTTTTCGTTGTCGATGATTTCCAGCATATCTCCGATTGTCGTCAGATTTTCCAAACCCATCAGTTTGGTTAGGGTATTATTGTTGTAAATGGAAAGGTAGCCGCCTACCGAAGTGAGGTTTTCCAATCCTTCCAGGTTCGTCAGCGAAGGATTATAACCTATCGAAACTGCGCCATCCACGGAAAATAAACTTACCAGACCGCTCAGGCTGTTTAGCAAAGGATTCTGGATGATTGCAAGGTAAACACCCATCGAAGTAACTTCATTCAGGCTGTTCAGGTTGGTGATATCGTTTCCGCTAATTTTCACGATTCCTGCCAATTCCGTGCAGTTTGAATAATCCGCGTTGAAATTGTCGACATCCGCCTGGGAAAAAAAGTAATAGTCGCCGAAAGGAAGGCAGGAAAGTGAAAAGCCGCATGCCGCAGCAATAGCGGGTGCGTTCCTTCACTCTCCGGCATTATTATAAATATCCACATGGCCATTGGGGCTGCTGAGATATTCACAGACACTCTCCACCCCACAGTTTTCAAGGGCGGAATTGTCGTGAATCACCAGGTCATCAAGGGATCCTGGGTCAATGTTTTCCAGTCCGGCCAAACTCAACAACATGGGATTAAACGCTATTTCAAGGGAACCTCCCAATGTGACCAGGTTATTAAGTCCTGAAAGGCTGGTCAGGGAAAAATTCTGATGAATCCGGAGGTTTCCGCCGATAGCGGTAAGCCCGATCAACCCATTGAGATTATTGATTTGGTTGAGACCATTGATATTAACATTCCCCTCAATCTCCGTGCATCCCGGATTATTGGTCTGGAAATTATCGATTTCCTCCTGGGTGGTGAAGGTGATGCCTTCGGGCAGACAACTTTGGGCGAAAAAAACGTCATGGCTGAGCACCATTATTGCGAGTAACAGAATCAACTTTTTCATCTCTCAGCAATTTTAAATATTAGAAATCCAATACTTAAAAAATAGAGCCAGGGACATTTTAAAATAACATTTTGACCTGCTGAAGCAGATTAACCAATGTCAGTTTTCAAGATCCCTGGCCTCAATAATCGTGTAACATTTCAACATATATCGGTATTATTTTGCCTCTTCCTTTTTGGATCCCAAAAACACAACAATCCCAAACTTAAATCCAATGGTACCGATTACGGTTCGGGCATTGTTATCGTTGTCTTCTTTATCTTTCATGGTTGTCGAAAGGTACCCCAGCATAAAATCCAGCGCTGCTTTCTCACTGATACTTTTTGTGATTCCTGCACCTACGCTCCAGGTATTCATGCCGGATGTGTACTCTTCAGTATCGCCGCTGTATTCGTATTTTGTCTTCATCGAACCGAAAGTAGCTCCGCCTTCGATGTATGGTAAGATTTTACCTGCAGGGAAATAATACCTTACAAACGGGCCGGCACCTATTACTGTGCCATTGTCTTTATCATCATCAGGAGATTTCAAAGAAGACATACCCAATTGCATGTCTAAGCCAATTGCCAGGTTGTCGATAACAAAATACCCAAATTTTGGCTGGAGGTTCACGCAGGTAAATTTGGTCGCATCCGATTCATCGTCATCACTCTTAAACTTGATGGTTGAATAACCAATGGTCATCATATCCGGCATCGTTACCCCCACTTCATTAGGGTTTAAACTAAACCTGGACGAAATACCCAGCACCCATTGTCCCTGATTTGTCTGGGCATCCAACATCGAAACAGGGACAAGACTTAAAACCAAAACAAAAAACCATGTCCTTTTCATAACTGTAATTATTAAATTGTGCCTACTCTTAAGTTTTTCGGCTTACACTGTAAATATTGTATTCAGGCCTGTACTTTACAATTTTTGTGACCACTACTTGAACCTTATTCCCGGTACAACCGGGATAATTGGTCTGGAAATTATCAATCTGGGCCTGGGTAGTAAATGAAATTCCGTCGGGGAGGCAGCCCTGGGCGATTATAAAAACGCCACCGAAGGCCATCAGCAGAAATGTAAGAATTATATTTTTCATGGCTTTTTGAATTAGTAAATAAATAGTGTTAAGACCCTTATCCTAAAACAAAATTTTACTTCATTTTCCCTGCCTGAAAACTTATCTTCCTCTTAAAATACTTAATTAATGATAGCCAAAGATAATGAATTAAACACAGTATGTCAATTATTTGACATAGGTATTTAAATCATTTACATATATTTGGGAAACTGGCATTCATAAATTGAATGCCTTCGGCCAAAACAAAAAATATCGTTTTGGTAGCCCGGATTTTACCGGCCACAAATCGCTTTAAAATAGCAGTTTTTGCAGATTTTTAAATCTTCGGATTGAGTGAAAGGAATTTCAATTGTACTAAATGCGCTTTTAATGACCGGATGCTTGCCTGTCTGCCGAAAGAGAATAGTAAGTGCGAATAATCATTACCGTTGGAGCATAATCATTATTTTCATCATTCTTATTTCATCGGGGCATTTTAAGGAGGTTATTCTTTCACCAACTTCTTGACTTCAATCATTTTTTCATTTTTAAGCTTTACAAAATATACTCCCGGTTTAAGTGCACTGATGTCGATTTGCTTTTTACAATGGCTTATCTGCCTTTCGAATACCTTCTTTCCATTAATGTTAAATATTGTAAAGATTGGATTTTCGGCTAAAACAGATCCCTCAATGGTTATTCTATCGTTTGCGGGATTAGGATAAACCGTAAAAAACTTACTCTCGGTTAGCTCTGGCATATTGATACCCACCGGGACATAGAAACAATCACTTTGGTAATTATCTGAAATATTGAATGAGGCAAAGGAATTTTGCTCAGTAATTGTAAAAGATACTGACCCAATATAACAGGTATCGCCGAATGGAAATGGAGCGTTAGTATAGAATGTTTTTACATAATAATTGCCTGCTTCCAGCGAATCAACCGTTAGAGATAAGTTGAAGTGGCAAAGACAATCTGCACCTCCTCCTTGTTCATTTTGCATCCATATTAAAGTATCTCCGGTAACCATGTAAATTTGCATTTCGTACCAGGAGGCGCAGTTCCGTTGTACAGTATCGTTCATTAAAACCACCGTATTGCCCTATATTTCTGCCTTAAGTGAGCCATTACCAGCAGGTGGACATTGTCCTAAAACCACATAGGGTAAAGCTAAAAAAATAAGTACCAGTGTTTTCATAATATTATTTTTTAAGATTATTTTCATTTCTTAATCCAATCAAGTATATTAAAACAAGAAACATACATTTCTCAAAACGTAAAGGTACTAATTCAATTTCTGAATATCAAGTATTTAACATTAATATTTAATCCCATTGTATGTATTGGAAAGGTGTACCTCAGGCTATCGAAAAACGAAAAAACAGACAATAAGACTTGAATGATTTTACCGGCTACAAATCGCCCTAAAATAACAGTTTTTGCAGATTTATAAATCTTCGGATTGAGTGAAAGGAATTTCCCTGTCGAAGATTTCGGTGAGTTAAGAATTCTATTTCATCAGAATCATTTTTCCGGTTTCAGAAAGATTCCCGGCTTGCATTTGATAAAAATAGATTCCCTCGGGAAGGTTTTCAGCATTCCAGTTTATCTGATGAAATCCCGGGGTGAGTGTTTCATCCAGAACGATTTCAACAATTTGTCCCAGGCTGTTGTGCACAACAAAATTTACCAGTGATTGGGTGTCAAGGTTAAAATTAATGGTAAACCGGCCGGAAGAAGGGTTTGGAGATATGCTGAAATCCTGGTTTATTGAATTATCTTCGATTGATAATGTTTCACATGCAGTTTCAACTTCTGCCTGGGTATTACAACCCGGAGCATTATTGTAAATCTCAATTGTGCCATTTGGGATGGACAGATAATCGCAAATGCTTTCAACTTCACATGTCGAAAGAGAAATATTCCAATAAATTTCAAGATCACTGCCGATTGAAACCAGGTTTTTCAGTGCTGATAATGTAGTTAGTTCAGCGTTAAATTGAATCCCAAGGACGTGTCCTATCGAATTCAGATTTTCCAAGCCGTTCAAAGTTGTAAGTCCACTGTTTGTAATAATATAAAAGTCTCCGTCAACCGTACTTAGATTTTCCAGACCAGTAAAATCATTCACCGCATCGTTATTGATAAAATAAAAATCACCACCTATCGAATTCAGGTTTTCCAGCCATGTTAAGCTTGCCAGAGCACTGTTATTATTAATATAAAAATCACCACCTATCGAATTCAGATTACCAAATCCCGTTAAACTGGTCAATTGAGGATTGCCGGCATCGCCGAAATCACCAATGATAAAATCACCACCTATCGAAATCAGGTTATCAAAACCATTTATATTTAACAAGGTGCTATTTTTGACAATTCGAAAATAGCCTGGGATTGCTGCAAGTTTACTTAAGCCTGTAAAACCTGTAAGAGTAATATTGTTGCTCAGATCAAGATAACCACCAACATAAGTCAGGCTATCAAGGCCCACGATATTTGTAAGATTGTTATTGTTCCTGATTGCAAGATGACCTCCTACCGAAGCGAGCTTTTCTAATCCAGAGGTACTCATTAGCACTTTATTTTCCGCTAAATCAAATGATCCTTCCACTGATTCCAAATTCTGCAAGCCTGTAATATTTGCAAGAGAGGTATTGCTAACAATATCGAGATTTCCACCTACAGAAGTCAGGTTCTCAAGGCCATCCAAATTAGCCAGACCATTGGTGCCTTTAATACTAAGGTTGTCACCTATTGAGGCAAGATTTTTCAGCCCCATAACACTGGTCAATGCTGGATTATAATCAATCCAAACAGAATACGGAATCGAATTAATGTTTTCAAGTCCTGTTAAAGTGGTTAAAGCATCATTGCAAGTGATTTGAATGTTAAATCCAATGGAATTTAAATTCTCCAGCCCACCAATGTCAGTCAGAGAAGCCATATAACCAATGAAAAGAATACCGCCTAATGTTGTCAGATTTTCCAAACCATCCAGTGTCGTCAGGGCAAAGTTGTCCGAAACACCAAGATCATCACCAATAGTGGTAAGGTTTTCCAATGCCTCTAAACTAGACAGGACATTATTATTGTGAATGTCAAGGCTACCACCAATCGTAGTCAAATTCTCCAATCCAGCTAAATTTGCTAGGGCTGGGTTGCTCCCTATTACAAAATCCCCTGCGATTGAAGTCAGATTCTCCAATCCTTCAAAACAAAAAAGTGCATTGTTTACATAAATACCAAGATTGCCACCAAATGTAGTTATAACATTCAATCCAATAAGGTTTGAGATGCTACCAACTGCATTATCATGGATTATTACATCCCCCTCTATTTCAGTACACCCGGGATAATTGGCCTGGAAATTATCAATCTGTTCCTGCGTGGTAAATGTGATACCTTCGGGCAGGCACGACTGAGCGTTTACAAGGCTAAGGGCAAAAAACGTTAAGAGCAATAAGCTAAGATATTTCATTGGGGTAAAATTTTACAGGTACTATTCTTTCACCATCTTACCAACCTCAATAGTTTTTTCATTTTGCAGCCTCACAAAATAAACTCCCCGTTGCAGGGCGCTGATGTCTATTTGGGTTTCGTTCTCAACTATCTTCCTTTCGATTACCTTCCTCCCATTAACATTGAATATCGTGAGATGCGGATCTCTTTCTAATTTTGATAATTCAATAGTTATTTGATCGTTTGCAGGATTAGGATAAACCGTGAAAAACTTTCTGTTGTATTGATCCTGATCATTGATACCAACATTGACTTCGAAGCAATCACTTTGGTAATCGCCTAAAATATTGTAAGATAGAAAGGAATTTTGTTCGGTAATTGTAAATGAAACCGACCCAATATAGCAGGTATCTCCGCCTGGAAATGGGGCACTACTGGCAAAAGTTTTTACAAAATAATTGCCAGCTTCCAACGAATCCACTGTTACAGATAAGTTATAGAAACAATGACAATAAGTGCCTCCTCCACCTTCAATTTCGTTCCAGATTAATGTATCCCCGGCAGCCTGGATAATTTCCATATCGTACCAGGTACCGCAAATTCGCCGGACGGTATCGTTCATTAAAATCACCGAATTGCCTATTACTTCTGCCCTGAGCGTGCCACTATAAGCAGGTGAACATTGCCCAAAGGCAGCAAAAGGAAATGCCACAAAAAGAAATACCAGTGTTTTCATTAATTTGTTCTTTAGATTTTTTTATTCCAATAAGAATTTATTAAACCCGGAAAATGAGTTTTAAAAAACCAAAGATAGGCATACAAAATTCAACTGTCAAAAATTTAACACTAATTCAAAATTTCTGCAAAAGTATTGTAATGACTGGCCTTCCCAATCGTAAAGTAGCGAAAAGACAAAAAAAAGTCAATTGTTTTACCGGCTACAAATCGCCTTAAAATAGCAGTTTTTGCAGATTTTTAAATCGTCGGTTTGGGTGAAAGGAATTTCCCGGTTGAAGATTTCGGTGAGTAAACCGGTCAATGATTCCCCGAAATATTTCAGTTTTTCTGCATCAACAATGCTGTCCTTTGGCCCACGTGGCTCAGGCTTCACGCCAAAACTCATCATGCCTTTGCTGAGCGAACGCAGGCTGATAACCCCGGTTTCAAATTGTGGTTTTTCGATTTTGTGATGTTTCATGTATAGCCACGCATACATCAGTACCTGGAAGGCTTTGCCCGACTTTGTTCCCGAAATAAAATCATCCCAGGATTTGATATTTAAATCTTTGTTTTCGTCAACCTGGCCGGTTTTGTAATCAATAATCCGGGTAATGTCGCCCACTTCATCCACCCGGTCGATGGTGCCTTTTAGCCTGATTTCGGTATTGGGATAACTTTGAAGCTGTATCCCGAAATCCATCTTACATTCCAGATCTTTCATCAACAAATCCTGACCTTCGGCAACGCGCTCATGAATATAGGTTTTCTCATAGCTTAAATATGATTTTAAAAACCTGCCGATCACCTCAAAAATCAGGCGGTTGCGGCCGGTGAGAATATCTCCGTCGGCAAATTTGCTGGCAAACGATGCGGAAGTAACTGCCGCAAGGTTTTTACGCATCTCATCAATATTGCTTTCGGTCAAAATCATACCGATAAAAGGCTTGTAAAGCTTTTCGAGCACATCGTGAATAATAATGCCGATGGTGCGAAAATCCATGGTTTCCTCAACTTCATCGGGTTCATCAATGCCTGCAATTTCCTGCAAATAAAACTGAAGGCTGCAACTGCGATAACGATTTAACGAGGTTGGCGAAAAACCGGATTTTGCCTTATCATTAAGTTTTTGTAAAACATCATAATCTTTTACAATGTTGATGGGAAAAGCGCTCAAGCCTTCCGGAGCCGGCAAGCTCACAACCCTTTCGGTAAATGTTGTTTCTGGCTGATAGGCGGGCATTTCGTGAAGCAACTGATGGACAAACCTGCTCCGCTCGCCACCGCCCAACTCATCCGACTCGGTGTTATAAACGATTTCGATGGTTTTTGCCCGTTGCAGCAGCCTGTAAAAATGATAGGCAAAAACCGCATTTTTTTCATTTGTGGTGGGCAATCCAAACTCCTTTTGAATATCAAAAGGAATAAACGAATTGCTGATTTTTCCCGATGGCAAAGTTCCTTCGTTGGTCGAAAGCAGAATGATTTTGCCGAAATCAAGGTTCCGGGTTTCCAGCACGCCCATCACCTGCAAACCTTCGAGCGGTTCGCCAAAAAACGGGATGCGGGCTGTGCCGGCAACGGTGACAAACAACTGGCGAAGTGTTTTAATGCTTCCGATAACCTGGTATTGCTCCAGCAAAGTCCGTAACCGCAGGTTTATCCTTGCAAAATGGTATAAATATTCGATCTCGATCTGGTAAGCTGCAACATCATTTTTATCGTTTTTTAGCTGGATAAACTTCTCCCGAAAAGCCAGGATTAAATCGTCAATAAGCCCGGGAATGGCCGAAACGCCGGATTTCATCCCGGCAAAAAGCGTTTTAAATATCCCGGTGCCATCGATATTTTGCTGCTGTATGATTTTTAAAATCGTGGAGGCCTGGTAAAAAACGAGGTTTGATTCCTTGATTACCCGCACAACTGGCGAAGTATCGGCAAAATATGAAAGATATGGATGCTGGAGAATTTTGAGCAAATCGGTAAAATAATAACCTTTTGGGTTCCGCTGGTCCACCTGATTAAATCGTTCGGCATTTTCGAAAAGCCGAAAAACCAGGTTGATCAACTGAAGCAATGCCGTTTGTTTGAGCGGATAGCCCATCGTTACATTAAAACCGGGAATCCCGTCGGGCAGCGAATTCAACACCGGTAGCAAAAGGTTTTCGTCAGCCAGCACAACGGCAGTGTTTTCGACACCATTTTTGCCAGTAAGCCAATCGTTCAATATTTCGCCAGCAACCCTTGCCTGGCCAATATTTTTTGGGACTCCTGTTATCCTGATTTCTTTGGTTACATCCTTAAAATAACTCCCGATCCAGCTAAAATCCTGTTTATCGCTTTTCCGGTAAATCTCCCTCAAAAACAATCCGGCTTCCTGATTGATGTCGTTCAGATAATATTCGTCGGCATCCCACAGCATCTCCGCTTTGCCCGATTTTACCAAAGCGTCGGCGACCTTTTTCTCAGCTTTTGTGAGGGCATTAAAACCAGCAAAAATTATCTTTTTCGAGGTGATCTTTTCGGACAGATTTTCGGCATCTTCGGCCAGTTTATGATAAACCATTCCCTGGTAAGCCTCACCGGAAGCCATGAGCTTGTTGCGCAAAACGGAATAATACTCAAAAAGTGACTGGTAAAAACGAAGGTATTTTTTTTCGGCTTCGGTAAGCTGACTGTGGCCGGGGTTCCACTTTTCGATGGCTTTTGCTTCGGTAAGATAGCCGAACAACTGACGGGCATCAACCAAATGCGCGTCGATTTCGTTGAAATCGGCAAGCAGCATTGGCGCCCACTGGATAAATTCCTCGAAAGTTTGTGCATTTTGAGCTTCAATTTCGCGATGAACCTCATAAAAAACAAACAACAAACCCACGGGATCGATGAGTTTAATGCCCGAAGTTTTAATAAAAAAATCTTCCACCGAAAATATTTCCGGTGCCCATGTTGGTTGGGTCAGATCGTTGGCCAGGTATTTTTTAAGAAATAAACTGGCTCTGCGGTTTGGCATCACGATGCAGATTTCGCCAAGGTTTCCGGCGTATTTTGTATGAATGTGTTTTGCGACCTGCTGTAAAAATGATTGCATATTGGAGGAGTTATTTTTTTCAAAACTACATTTAATTTTCGTGCGAAAAAGGTTTGACCCTATCTTTGCAGCTATGGAAATCATCGAAAAATATTTTACAAACCTCAGCGCAAAGCAAAAGGAACAATTTTCGGCGCTTGCCGGGATTTACAACGAATGGAACGAAAAAATCAATGTCATCTCCCGCAAAGACATGGAAAACCTTTACGAACGCCATGTTTTACATTCGCTGGGAATAGCAAAGGTCATCCGGTTCAAACCACAGACTTCTATTCTGGATGCCGGAACCGGCGGTGGTTTCCCTGGAATTCCACTAGCCATAATGTTTCCGGAATCGGTATTTTTGCTCGTTGATTCGATCGGCAAAAAAATCAAAGTGGTGGATGAGGTCGTAAAAGCCCTCAAGCTTCCAAACGTCAGAGCCATGAATGTGAGGATGGAAACGGTTAAGTGGGAATTTGACTTTATCACCTGCCGCGCCGTTACAAAACTTCCCGAATTTTTAAACTGGTCGAAAGGAAAGATCGTTAAAAAAGGATTTAACGACTTGCCAAACGGAATCCTTTATTTGAAAGGTGGTGATTTGCAGGATGAAATCGGAAGTTTGCAAAGGCATTTCAGGGTTTATGAGCTTTCGAAATATTTTGAAGAAGAATTCTTTGAGACCAAAAAGCTGGTTCATATCTGGTAATAAGCATAAAGTGAATTTCCATTTCGGCAGCATCTCACATTTTTACCTACTTTAGCGCCTTATTTTTATGATAAATTTTTATTACTAAATTAATATCTGAACATAAATGGATAAACTAAAAAAACTTTTAAGCGACTCGGCTCCGGTGCGTTGGCTGGTGCTGGTGTTGCTTGCCATGCTCACTTTCAGCACTTACTGGTTCCAGGATTTCTTCTCTGGACTTAAGCCGCTGATGCAATCGCAACTTGGCTTTTCGAGCAGCGATTTTGGATTAATGATTTCCGCAACAACCTGGGCAAACCTTGCCGGGATGATTATTGTTGGCGGAATTATTTTAGATAAATGGGGCATCCGGATTTCGGGGATTGTATTTGGCGGACTTGCCACTCTTGGCGCCACGGTTACAGCCCTTGCCGCAAGTGGATTTTTTGGCAATGAGCCTTCGACCATGCTTCATTGGATGATGTTTGGACGATTATTGTTCGGCACCGGCCTCGAAACTGTTTGTGTGTTGGTTAGCCGCACCATTGTAAAATGGTTCAAAGGCCACGAACTCGCACTTGCCTTTGCCATTAACATGGGTTTTGGACGTGCCGGGTCAGCGCTCGGAACAGCATTTTCGATCGACATTGGTGGCGGAGCTGTTTCGCCGGCAGTAACTTTTGCCGCTACTTTAATCGGCATAGCACTCATTGGCTTCCTGGTTTATATGATGTTCGACATTAAAATTGACAAACAGGTTGGCCAACAAAAATCTGCAGCCCAGCTTGATGACGAAAAATTCAGGTTCAGCGATCTCATCAAACTGGCCACCGACAGGTCGTTTATTTATATTACGCTTTTATGCGTGTTTTTCTATGCTGCAGTTTTTCCATTTATGCAGTACGCCCCCGACTTACTCGTGAACAAATTTGGTTTCTCGCTGCAGCTTCCCAACCTCGAAGGGATGACACTCTTTCAGAAATTAGGCGCCATTTTCCATAACGGCCCCAAAGTAGCCAGCCTTATTCCTCTCGGAACCATCTTGTTTACGCCAATCTTTGGCTCTTTTGTCGACCGGAAAGGAAGAGCTGCATCGCTAATGATTCTCGGCGCTTTGCTGCTGATTTTCGCTCACCTTTCGTTGTCGGTTTTCGATAATGTTGTTTTGGGATACCTCGGGCTTTTATCGCTGGGTATTGCTTTCTCATTGGTGCCCGCAGCAATGTGGCCATCGGTGGCAAAAATCGTCCCCGAACATCGGCTCGGTACAGCTTATGCCACCATGTTTACTGTTCAAAATTATGGTCTTGCCACATTTTTCTGGGGAATCGGAAAAGTTCTCGATCTCTCAAACCCTGTGGTCATTCAAAAACTGGCCGATGCCAAAACTGCATTAACAGCCCAGGGCATGAATGCTGCTGATGTAAGTCTCAGAATTAAAGAATTGCAGGTTGCAGGTGAATTGCCTTATTATAATTACACGCTCCCCATTTCGATGCTTGTCGTGTTGGGCGTCGTCTCGATTTATCTCGCTTTTATGCTCAAGAGAGCCGACCTGAAACAAGGTTACGGGCTTGAAAAACCTTCGGGACATAAATAACACCAGGCTTTGTCCAACTGACAATTGTCGGGTTGGAATTTTAAAATTCAGAAAAGACACCTCGAAAAAGGGTGTCTTTTTTTTGGTTTATCTTTGGAAAATAATCAGGGATAACAGATTTTTTGCACGCATTAACCTTTCAGGAAATATGGGGAAACTTACTTTTAATGCCGAAATTTTAGATGCCGAAATTGGGATTGATGCCGCCTTTGTAAAAATACCGTTTGATGTAAAAGCCGAACTTGGCAGCATGCGCCCCAAAGTGAAGGCAGTTTTCGACGGTAAAGTTGTTTATCGTGGTTTGTTGGTCAGGATGAAAACACCTTGCCATATTCTGGGGCTTCGGAAAGATGTCAGAGCACAGCTCGGAAAAAATATAGGTGATGTAGTTCAGGTTGAGATTGAACCAGACATTGAGCCACGAGTTGTCGAAATCCCTGATTTGCTTCAAAAAGAATTGGACAAGGAGCCGGAAATCGGTGAATTTTTCAAGAAACTATCTTTTACCCACCAAAAGGAATATATCAATTTTATTACGGAGGCTAAAAAAGAGGAAACCCGCATCCGAAGGATTGATACGGCCGTGCAGATGCTCCGGGATAAAAAAAGAGGAATCTAAAACTTTCGAAAGCTCAAATTGTTTAAAACAAAAATAACCGCAATGCTCACCGAAAATACAATTACTCAAAAGTTACTGAAAACCGCCCGCTGGCTGGCCATCATCACCATTATTTATAATATCGCCGAAGGATTGATTTCGGTGTTTTTCGGTTATCAGGATGATACCCTGGCTTTATTTGGCTTTGGTGTGGATAGTTTTGTGGAGGTAATTTCGGGGATCGGAATTTTACACATGGTAATCAGGATGAAAAATTCAACGGTGGAACAAAGGGATGAATTTGAAAGAACCGCACTCAGAATTACAGGCACCGCATTCTATCTGCTTACTGCTGGTTTGCTTGCCGGCTCCATAATTAACCTGATCAACAAAACACAGCCCGAAACAACGGTTCCAGGATTGGTCATCTCGGCAATTTCGATTTTGACCATGTATTTTCTGATGCGTGCAAAATTGAAAACAGGGAAAAAGCTAAATTCCGAGGCCATTATCGCTGATGCAAACTGTACCAAAACCTGCCTCTATCTTTCGGTGGTCCTGCTTTTGGCGAGTGCCGGCTACGAAATTTTCAAAATTCATTACATCGATGTTGCAGGTTCGCTGGGCATCGCCTGGTTTGCATTTAAAGAAGGCCGTGAATCGTTCGAAAAGGCCAAAAGCAAATCGCTCTGCTGCTGTGGCGATCATTGTTCAAAGTAACATCAAGGTTTTATATTCCAAAATTTTCATGAAATACAACCTAAATCAAAACAGCAATTTAACAACAAAAAAATCTAATTTTGACTTCAAATTCTGACGGGGAATCATCAATTTATTATACATCTTAAATGAACAACATCCTTTACCTGGCGCCATTGCAGGGATACACCGAGCTTGAGTTCAGGCGGTCGTGGTCGAAGTTTTTTACCGGGTTTGATCTGGCATTAAGTCCATTTATTCCTTTGGCAGAAGGGGACAGGTTCAGGAGTCATCAACTCCGCGATATTTTTCCTGACGAAAACAAGGAATTGCCGGTAATTCCGCAGGTGCTGGGCAACGATCCTGAAAAATTCCTGACTCTTGCCCATCATCTTCATGATTTGGGCTACCAAACAATTAACTGGAATCTGGGCTGCCCCAAAAGAATTGTTGCCCGCAAAAAACGCGGTTCCGGCCTTCTCCCCTACCCTGACATGATTCGCGACATCCTCGAAAAAATTATACCTGATTTGCCATTAAAACTTTCGATAAAAACCAGGCTCGGATATTATTCTCCAATGGAATTTGCCGAACTCGTAAAGGTTTACAACAGCTTCCCGCTCCAAAACCTCATCATTCATCCGCGAACCGGCCTCCAGATGTATGACGGGGCAATGTTTCTGGATGATATCGAAAATGCCTTGCCACAAATAAAACATGAGGTGGTCTTTAGCGGCGAAATTATTGACTTCGAAAGTTATGAAAAGTTCCGGCTAAGATTTCCTTCGATCAAAAGCTGGATGATTGGGCGTTCGGTGCTTTCGAACCCGTTTATTCCGGAATGGATTAAAGCCGGAAAAATTGAAACCAACGAACAAAAAATCCGGTCAAAACTTCAGCACTTTCATGAGGAATTATATTGCGAAATCCGATACAGGATCAAGTTTGACAGGCCTTTGCTTAACAAAATGAAAGATTACTGGTCGTATTTTTCGCATTGGTTTCAAAAGGAACAATCCATTTTTATCCATCTTGCCCACCTTGATTCGTTAAATGATTTTAATGAGTCGGTTAAGAAAATCTTCGAAACCGAGGAATTGGCAAGTTTTGAAGCCCGGAGCAACAGACCGTTAACCACCAATTCGAAAGCTTTTATTCATATTTAAGTGCTTCAACCGGATTTTCACGGGCTGCCTAACGAGTTCTATCAAACGTTGATCAAGGCCACACTGAGTGATAATCATTATCATTAATAGAAGCACATATAGGAATTGCCCTGGTTAATAAAACCCGGGAAAATATTAAAATAAAATGACGAATTAAACTGTGGGAAAGGTCAAATTTTGATCATTTGTCCGGTTGGCAACATGTCGTCAACCGGAGGTAAACCATGTTCGATACGATATTTTTTTCGCTTACAATCATTCATCTTCGGGCCTTTGCAGTATATTTTCATAAAGCCCTTACAAGCTAAATCCTTGGTTTGGTGATACTTTTTAAAAAAACCACACTTCTGCAATAAATCACATTCTTCCATAACTTTACTTTTTTTTGAAATCAATTTTGCTGAAATCTATTTCGAAAAACAATTATCCGGTAAAGTTCCTAAAATCTCGAAAATACTTCCAATTTATTTTGCTGTGATAAACCTTTGAAATTCTTTTTTGCGGTCGGTTGAGAGATTATGCCATCGGATTCCCCGAACTGCACCCTCCAATGCGCAAAGCTTGCTCAGGCAGGCATCGCCATCGACCATTTTAATTCTCAAAAAGGCTTCTTCGGCACCAAGGTCAAATAAATCATCAGGAGTTTTGATTCCTGCTTCAATCAGTTTATCAGCAAGGACTTTCCCGATATTTGGTAAATCTGTCAGGCTTTTCATTTTGAGAAAAAATTACTCAGTATCTATAAAATATTTCAAAAATAGTGTCTTTGCTTTGTTATTTGAAGTGTGTTATTTGAGATTTGTTATTTGTTAATTGAGATTTTCTTTAGAAGGTACTTCCATTCCAGCCCCACATCGCCCCTTCGGCATCCGAAAATTCGATGTACATCCGGTTTGCCGGGATGTCGGTTTCTTCGGCAAGAAACTCACAAAGCCTCCTGGATATCTCCTTTGTACGATTTCTGGGCAAGCCAATACTTTTAAGCTCGATATAAAAGAGCGGTTCGTTGGTTCCGCCAAAAATCATATCCGGATTTTCCTCGAGCGAAACCATGATGTATTTCTCAGGCTTACCCAATATTTCGGCAAGAAGCGCTGATGTTTTTTTTAACAGTTCATCTGTTTTTAAAAAACTTTCGTTGGATATTATTTTAAGAACAGGCATAAAATTTAATCTTTTAAGAGTTTGTAATTTTTAAACCTACCGATTTCCCATCCTGTGCTGTTGTTGAGCCAGTTTAAAAAGCGGATGCGCAGCGAAGCTTTTACAAGCTCGGTGGGGTCGAATGAAAACTCCCAGTTCATGCGTTTGATGCGTTCTGCCATGACTTTTGGAGGTGTCCCTTCGTAACGAATCAGGTTGTCGATGTTGGTATAATCAAATTCGTCAACCTTTGTAAATTTGGTTTCCATCCATTCGTCGTCGTGCCACATTTTGTTGAACGACTCTATTTTTTGAGCCATTACTGCGGGGTGTTTCACCCAGCCATAATGAAAACAGTCGGCATGAAGATCCTTAACGTGAAGCAGTTTTCCATTTTTCCTGAAACTCATCGCATCTTTCCATGAATGGATCTGTTTATCGTTTCTGATCACCCTGATCTCGTTTTTCCACCATTTGTGCGAATCGGCGATATAATCGAACGAACCAAAAAAATTGACGTACCTGAAGAGCAGTCCTTCAACCCTTTTATCGGCCAGGTATTTTTCCATCCCGGCTTTAATTTTTGGCAATTCCTTTTCATGAAAAACTTCGTCGGCCTGAACGTAAATGGCCCAATCGCTGTCTGGTGAAATGGCTGCAAAGGCTTTATCAGTTTCAACAGCAAGCACATAGCCACCTTCACGCAATGAATCGTCCCAGATGGTTTCGATAATTTTAATTTTAGGGGAATCGATGGATTTGATAAGGTCGAGGGTTCCATCTTCGGAATTTCCGACAGCCACAACAACTTCGTCGCAAATTGGCAAAATCGAACGAATGGATTCGATGACGGGATAATCGAATTTTATAGCATTTCTGACAAACGTAAATCCTGAAACTTTCATTTATTTATCTTTTAGCCGGCAAATTTACACTAATATTCAAGAAAAAAGCCCTTGTGCAGCAATACATCAAGGGCAACTGTTAAGCACAAACGACTTGTTAAATTTCGTCAGCCAGTTCCAAAAAACGTTTGTACGGGATGGCCAGCATACTTCTGGCCTGCAAAGCCCCATTTGCCTGGCTGATCATCGAAACTTTGGCGGCAACTTCAGGATTTGGTGCCTCATAAATGTCAACAAAATCGAATTCACCAAGGATGGCATAGTGAGCCAGAAATTTAACCTCCGGGCACTTGTCCTTGACCTGTTCCAGCCAACTCCGGCCCTGACGCTTCAGATTTTTCATTTCGTATGAAAGATCGGTTGATAACTTTGTGAAAAGCATGTAAGTTTGCATAATTCCTCCTCAATTTAGTTTTTGTTTTATGTCAGAAAATTAGTATTTTTTTTGAAAAATCACAAATAATATTTTTATTTTAATAAACTTTCGTGTTAGCCGGAAGTCCGATAAAGACAAGTTTATTCCGGAGTTTGTTCGGTCACGGTGATTTCCTTTTTATCATTATTGCCAAAAACGAGGCTAACTCCAAACCTGAGCACGTAAAAACTAGCTTTGGAAAACATCAAAGGTGCAATCGCATTTTCGTTGATCAGGTAAAACTGGACCGGCCCAAGGTTTGCCCCAAAACCAACTCCAAGGTTAAAATAATTCTGAGCTGAAGCCGTGTACGAAAACATCAGGTTAATATCACGGTTGAACTTACGCGTGTAGCCCAACGAAATCGAGGGCCAAATCAGCTCTTCAAGAAATTGGGAGCCAAAAACAAAACCAAACTGATCCTTCGGTGTAAGATTGTAATCGAGATTTAGCACTAAAGTAGAAGGTGTTTTTGACTTATAGGAATCTTCAGTTTCGATGATATCAAATTCATTCTGAATAGAATCCAGTATTTCGTTGACCTTATCCTGATCCAATTTGTCATCATTTAAAAAATCATCCAGATTGAAACCATCATAGACAAATGCTTTTGAAGGATCTTCGGTTTTAAATGATTTAAGATTTTCTTTCCATTTTATGGAGCCAAGATTTAACAAACTTGCCGAGGCGGTAAACTTTTCATTAATAATATACCTTCCTCCCAGGTCGATTGCAAAGCCGCTGTTACCTGTATTTGTAAATATTTCAGAGGGCTGAAGGTCATTACCATTATTCCCTGGAACAGAACTATAGATCGCAATATTCGACTTTGCAGTGATTGTAAAATCGTCGGGGTCGGTTTGTAGGGTTAAATCAATGCTTTTGGTATACAAATTTGCAATTCCCTGTAAATATTTAAGGTTTATCCCAACGTTAAGTTTCTGATCAATCTGTCTTGTAAACCCAAACGAATACTCCCGATAATAGGTGAGATTAAAAGCATTCCCTCCTAAATTAATGGTTTTCCCCTGATAGTAATCGCTACCATTGCCATAAAGGACAAATCTGATCAATTCCTTGGTAATGGTCAGGTTGCTGTTGGCAATATCAGCAATCCGAAAGTGGAAGTAATTGTTTTTTGACTTGAATCCAAAAGTCACCAATTCCTCGGTGAGATTAATGTTGGCTACATTTTTTTCATCAAGATTGCTGAGCAAATATTCTCTGTCCAAATAAAGCGAATCTCCCTTTTTCTGAAAAACATCCTCATAGTTAAAAGTATTCTCAAAGCCCGTTTTTACAGACGAAAGAAAAGGTATTCCGATATAAAATTTATATTGCGGATAGATAGCCGGGTTTACGATGCGTGCGTTTGGCAAAATTGGCAAAAAGTACATCGAACGATCGGCCTGTGCAAATAATGCAGGCATAGCAAGTATGAGTAAAACACTAATAATTGCAAGCTTTTTTATGGTGTAAATTATTTTCATTTTCATAATAGCCTCCTAATTATTTACGATTTTAATACCTGCAATTGTCCCGAGCTGAATCTGAATGGTATAATCGCTGTAGATTTTTACCAATTGTTCGTTGGTTGTAGAAAGCCCTGCCCTGAGAATCATTTTTTTTGCATCCAGGATGTTTTTTATCCTGTCGCTGGTGAGATTGGCATCAGTCATTTTGTGTACTGTTGAAGTAACCCGGTATTCAGGCGGACCACCAACGGGGGCTCCCTGCATAATCGTCTGATCGGGATCGGTGATTAACGAGTCGAGCACATGAAAATATTTATCGGCAAAATACACCTGAATACTTGCATTTAACGGGAAGCCGTTGGTTGTGTTTATTCTGAAAAGCAAATGATCAATATTCTCAATATTTTTATCGAAGTCAAAATCAACGGTATCTTCGATAATAAACTTACTTATTGAAGCAAAAATCTGAAATTCAACCGCCAACTGCATCGAAATCCGGCTGGTATCGATCACGAAATTCGTAGATAAACTATCGCCTTCAGCATTTGTAATCCCAACGAACTTGTAAAATAATTTTTCAGGAGCAATATTAAATGCTTCATGAAGATTATTATTTTCAAAGTCGATATGAGTTTCAACGGTTTCTCCAACCTGGGTAATATCCGGACTCTGGATAGTTAACAAATTGGGTACTCCGGCTCCGTTAAAATAAACATCAACAATGTTTGGTTCATTCACCGGAGAGTAGGCATAAAAGTACTCTGTTCCAAAAGTTACCGGCATTCCTGTGGAGCTTTTAACGTCGACAATTAAATCAATCGCATCCGGACCAACTTCAATTCCTCCTCCAATCGTTTTCGAGAATAAAGTAATTGGCAGCGAATCGGTTAACGAAAAATTGTAAGCACCAAGATATCCAAACAAAAATTCAAATTCGAGATCAGAAAAACTTCCTGTTATGCTAAAATTATAAGGCGATTGATCTGGATTATTGTCGCCAACAATCTTTAACATACACTCCAGGGTTATCTGGTTTTTGGTTGAGTATGAGGTATTATTAAAAATAAACTTGTAATCACTGATTGGAACGCTCAAATCGTATGATACATTTGTTTGCTGACCGCCGGGATTGTTGAGCGAAACAACCATTACCAAAGCTTCGCCGGTAGCGGAATGAATGATTTCGGGAATTTTAACCGTCAGCTCAGTAACATCTCTGTTTAGGTTTGTTTGTCCGGCCAATTGCAGTAGCCCGTTTTTAAGGATCAAACTGTCCAGCCTCTGCTCAGGAGAACCGGCCCCAATGGTAATTGGAAATTCAAGCATAATTTCGAATGATGATCCAGGAGGCAAGGGTGGCGCAATAAAAGGGCTTTGATAATTAAAAAACTGATCAGGGATGTTGATAATATCCTCAAACCTGGATGAGTACATTTCGTCAGAAGTATAGACCAGGCTTATCGAGTTGTCGGGATTTGTCTGAACAAACTCAATGGCCGAATCGCCAAAAAAATCTCCGATAGCATAGGTTGAATTAATCAGCGGAATAGCAAATTCCGAGCTCCAATCCGGAGTCATAACCAAATCAAAATTGAAGTCATCCACCAGCTTGCCGCAAGAGACAACAAAAAATGTGACTACTAAAACCAAAAAAGCCTCCGAAAAAAGGCTCCTTAATTTTCTGCAAAAATTGAAGCGTGATTTTTTCATTCGATTGATTTTTATGGAATCTCATGATTCCGGTTACAAAAATCAAAAGTAATAAGGATAGCCGTAACTATTATCAATGTTTGTAATAATTATTTTATCTGCACAACCATCATCATCAACATCAACAAACTCGCCATTGAGCATTACAATTATCATGGAATCGTCAAGGCTTATCTCAAAATAGCCTTTTTTGATGGGGTTAAAACACGAAAACTGGATAGTCCAGTCTTCGGTAATTGTTACCTCCAAAACCGAAACAGGAGTAACGGAACCCTCATACCCAAAGTAAAGGGCAGAAGCGCCACCTGGCATAACAAAAACATGGTTTACCGTGTTGTAGGGTTTATCGTAGCCACTTTTCCAGAATAAATCGCGCTGGGCCGACAATGTCAAGGTTTTGTTGTTGCTCAAATAGAAAGAAACCTCCATGGCAATTTCGTACTTCAACTGCCCGACAACGACTTGGCCAGTATTTTTGTAGGAAAACTGTCCTTTTAAAAGCAAACTGTCGGCCATGTAATTCTCGAAATTTGCTGTAAAAACAGCATCGGGCTGGTCGAATGAATTCGATAAAACAGCCGAAATCTGTCCTTGCCTGAATTTCCCATCCGGGCAATTTTTTCCATCAGGACCAAAATCAAAAACAAACTCAGCGTAAGCCGGACCACTGTTTTGAATAAACTCAACATGGGCACTGTCGATGGTTGCTTCCCCGGTATTTACGAGGGTAGTATCATGCAAAGCTTTATGAAAAAGCACAAACAAATCCGCAATATTATCTTCCGCGCTGGCATATCCGGCAGTAATTTTTGCCTGCTCCACAAAATCGCTGGTATCCACCTTTTCGCAGGAAAAAATAGTGAAGGCTAACAAAAAAACGAGCGGTAATAATCGTCTGAAATTCTTTATTATGGGCATTCTCAATCTATTTTAGATAAATTTTAACGCATTATTCTTTCAAATATTCCAACAGTTACAAAAATAACAATATCCATAGATTGTTTCTGAATTTAATCGGTCGCTCACATTTCGTGCAGATTTATTGCTAAAAAACCTATGTTTGCCGCAACATAAAATTAGCCTGAAGCATGAAAAAACAGGATTTCGTTTTTATACTTTTCGTTTGCCTCCTATTTCTTCCATTTTTTATCTCCAATCAAATTCTGGGGTTTTATGAGTACTTCAATCTTGAACACCCATTTTTAATCAGTTTTATAAAATTTGCGATTCTTTCGACCCTTGGCGAAATAATCGGTTTGCGGATAAAAAGCGGGCAATACTTAAAAAAAGGATTTGGAATTTTACCGCGTGCCTTGGTTTGGGGATTTTT
>CAJATL010000282.1 GCA_903944895.1 uncultured Bacteroidota bacterium | reverse complement strand
TGCACGTACTTGTCTGCCAATCTCAAGTATCATCGTGCTATCGCTAATAAATGCAAGTTTCCATGGAGTAATCCGATAATTTTTTATAGGGTGAAAACTGTTTTGTGAGATGATGTTGAGCTGATCATCAATACGAGTAATCATGATTGTACTATACAAATCTTGACCGACAATCGAATCTGATGACCCGATAATGATAAATTCATTATCAAAGTTTGGAACTTTTTCGATACTATAATAGTAGGTTCTGTTTGGATTGGCAAGGGTAATTTCTTTCAAAAAGTTGCCATTTTCGTCAACCTTCATAACCAGGCCACAAACATCTTCCTCAGTTATTGTTGTTGATCTTTTCCCAACAATGATTAAGCTTCCATCCGAAGCCAGGATTGCATCAAAAGAAGTTTCGATTTGATGGGTATTGTAAATAGTAAAAAAAGTGTTTTGTGCCATTGCCTGCAATGAAAGCGACAGGGCAAGAAAAATAAAGAAGTTTCGCATAGTTGGTTTTTGTTTAAATTTGATCATCGTTTTACATTCTAAATTGGACATTGGATATTCTAAATTTTCTTCCTACTCCACCACCACCTTACACTTCCCTTTTATCTGACCGTTGCTAAAAACTACCGCCACATACACCCCTCTCGCATAGGTACTCACATCTATGCGTGCGGCTCCCTGGTGAGGCAGGATTTTCCAGGTGTGCACCACGTTGCCAAAGACATCGAAAACTTTAAGTTCCAGGTTATCGAACAAGCCGGTATTCTCAAATTCCAAAAGTATTTCTCCTGTGTTGGTGGGGTTGGGGCTGGCCGTTACCGGGATGGTTTGTAGCTTTTGGTTGTAATCCTCCAAGGTAGGTATTTCTCCGATGCCGGTTATTACATCGCACCCGCCCAGATCGATGACACCTGATTCGATGGTGTGACCGCACAGGCTATCGTAAGTGTAGTTGCCTGGGTAAAGTGTGTCCTGTTCCAGGTTTTCGTTGATTTTGTACAACATGATGTCGTAGCTTGTGCCTGGTGTTTTGTAGCTGCATGCAATGGTGTATTTATTATCAAAGGTTTTTACAGAATATGTTCTACCCCCCTCCGAATTTTCACGAATGGCATAATTATAAACGTTGCCCGCTGTATCAATGACCAATTCACCATAATTTGATCCTTGATATTCCTCACCAATTCCTACAGCACATAAATATTTTTTCTGGTCAATCTGTACGATACCAAAAATCAGATTCTGGTGGATTTCCGGACTGATATCCGAGCCATAAATTAGTTTATGGCTTATTTCATCTCCATTCTTGTTGTAAAACATCAGGAAAGAATTATCGGTTTCGATGCCGTTATCAACCCAACGGTTAGTCCCAACACCCATAAACAACGAATCATTAATCTGGACAGTTCTGTAGGCCTTGCCAAGCAATGAGTCACTGATTCCGAATTCCACCACCCATTGCTCGTCGAAGTTTTCGTTGATGCCGATAAACATGGGCCGCAGCCAGGCATGATAGGGATTGCCACCCGGATAAGGGGAATAAACATACCCGCTGATAATGTACATTTCATTGAATTTGCTTAGGCTAAAACCGAGACGCATGGCGAAATATGGATAGTTGCTGCATGAAGCATAGGATCGTTTCCATCTGTACTCCCCCTCCGGTGACATACAAAAAAGATAAATCATATCGAACTGCTCACTATCGGGATATGAAGCCAGACCTAATAGATCGCCATTGTCCAACAAAATCGCATCTGTAAAATAGCCATATTCAATATTACTGCCTCCTACCAATAGTTTGCACCATTGCTTTTCGCCACAGGCATTCAGCTTTACGATCATGGGATATTCATGGGGAAGTTCCGGTTGTTTGAGCAAGCCGAATATATAAATATTCCCTTCATCGTCATACAAAGTTTTATCAATGAATACCTGGTCAGGATCAATTCCTATTTCGATATCCCATAGCTTGTTCCCGTTGATATCGGTCTTTACAAGCCATCCATGCTGATCATTATAGCCATTACTAATATTTCCGGTTATCAGGTAACCATGATCGTAGTGCTCTATCAGGTTATCCGATTCATCCAGCCTTCCCGGATACCCAATAATATTCTGCCATCTTAAAGAACCGGATTCTTCGGTGCTGCCACTTTCTCTCGTTGTCAGGTTGTAAGGGCAACCATCTTCAAAATTCCAGTTTCCAATGGGTTTTCCTACTTTTGTAACTGTACTAACATTATAGTCCATTGGTTCAACATCATAACCTATCGTATTATTGGAATTGTAATAATAAATTTGGTTTGATTGGTTGTTCGGGTCATCAAAGTCGCTTAAAAAGGATTTACCAGAGTTCCGGCTTTTTTTGTTAGTATGATTGCCATTCTTTTTTGCAGCGACCGGGGCTGCAATCTGGCAATCAAAATCTGTGCAACAAGCCATGTAGGTAATTGCCGTTTGATTATTTGGATTCCAGATGTAGGTTGTTTGGCAGGTTAAGGGATCAAAAGCCATCGTATCAACATCAATCGCCCTTCCGCCTGCGCAAGACCACGAAAAGATTTTAAAAAACATCGTGTCACCGGGCACAAAGCCTTCTTTTTCGGGAGTGAAAGGATCATCTCCAAACGCAACAAATGCGTTTGCTCCGTTTTGGGTATAGGCGCAAGCCCCGCCACACTTCAAATTACCAACGTCATCCCTGTAAAAGCATCCTACAAAATCGCAGGTATTTATCCGCATTCCGTTGATGGTTACTTCAGCATTACTTTCTATTATGATTATGAAACTGGTGGGCGTAGGAACAATATCCCACCCTGGCGGCGAAATGCAATCGTAATTTTTAACCGCCCCGCCAGGATTTTCATGCGGTGTGGCTGATGTGGTGGTTTGCGAAAAAGCGCTTTCTGCCTGCAAGGCAAGCAGCACCGAAACTAAAAGTACACAAATCGTCCATTGTGTGAGGGTTCTAAAAATTGCTAAATCTTTCATTGGACTTGTTTTTGTTTTAATAATTATCTGCCAGCGTTCGACTGATCCGCCAACTGGCGGACGAAGTCT
>CAJATL010000281.1 GCA_903944895.1 uncultured Bacteroidota bacterium | reverse complement strand
ATGTCGCTGCTGATTTCGGGAGCGGTTATTGGCCAGGACACCAAAAACGGCAACGAAAGCAAAGAAACCATTTCGGTGGAGATGCTCGAAAACCTCGTAAATGCCGACAAACGTATGGTTGAAGGCTATATGAACACGTTGGTATTGCCCGCGCTTTCGCAGATTGGCATGTTAAAAGGCGAACTCCTGTTTTCGTTCGATCCGGAGGAAGATGTAAGGCTGCTTTGGACAATGACCAAAGAAGTGCTCCCGTTTATGGAAGTAGACCCCGAATGGATTAAAACCAAGTTCGGTATCGAAGTTACCGGTACCAAAACGCAGGCCAGTTCCCCTCCATCGGAGGGGGCAGGGGGTGGTTCTCCTGCTAAACTCGGTGCCGATGGAGAAATAAGTTTTTTCGATTAAGCCACGCAAGGCGTGGCAGCCAGTACTTCGATGCCTTTCATCAGGCTATCGGAAGGCAATACCAAATCAGCCTTTCAGCTAATACCGATAAGGTTTCTGGTAATGATAAAGCATTTAATGCGGCCAAAAAAGCCTTCAAAAAGGTTTACGAACATGGCTACAAACCCGACGACCTCTTTACTGTACCTGAATATGCCGATCTGGTAACAGAAACCAAACAAGCCTTCAATCCGGCCATCGAATACGTACAAAGCGACGTGCTCAAATCGTATCTCGACCAGGATGCGTTCGTTTTTTCAGGTCTTAAAACACATAAACAACTTACAAATGCACGTGCATTACTCAAAGACGAAAACGGAAACATCCGACCATGGCATCAGTTTGAACAGGAAATAACAAAGATCAACCGGGCTTACAATACCAATTACCTCGAAGCTGAATACCAATTTGCAATACATTCAGCCCAAAGCGCCGACCGATGGAGCGACCTTAGCGAAAATACCGACAAGTATTTGCTTCAATACCGAACTGCACAGGATGAGCGCGTGCGCGAAAATCACCAGGCTTTGGCTGGCACTACCCTGCCCAAAGACGATCCATTTTGGGACAGTTACTATCCACCCAACGGATGGCGCTGCCGTTGTGTTGCTGTTGAAGTACTATCCGGAAAATATCCCACGAGTAACAGTACCGAATCCATTGCCAAAGGCGAAACCGCCACTACCAGCATCAGCAAGTCGGGAAGCAATAAACTGTCCATGTTCCGCTTTAACCCGGGAAAGGAAAAAAAGCTATTTCCACCAAAAAACAGCTTTGTGCCTAAAGGCTGCGGTGGAACACTCAACATTACCGATTCCGTGTTCCTGGCTTTGGACGATGAAGCATGCAGGGCTAAGAAATTGATTGAGGAACATGCTGACAAGCACCACACTCCCTATGAAAGAAAATCTTTAAAGACATTCGAAAATGGCGGTGTGATTGTCAGTTCAAACCTGGTTGATACAGAAAAAAACGACTATAAAAAGGTTTTTGCCTGTTGCAAACATTTTGCCAGTCAAGGAAATGTAACTGAAATACTGCCGCATCTTAGCGTTCCTTTTAAGGATAATAATTATAAAGCTATTTTTAAAGGGTTAGAAGGAACACCATACTTTGGAAAATGTCCTGATTTTAGGGTTGGGAACATATTCTACGAGCATGAAGGATTTATCTCAGGTAAGCGATCCCTTTCAAATATGTTCAATAGAGGCTTAAAACAATGCAACCGGTTAATAATTGATGATGATGGGTCTTCTATAAACCACATAAAAAAAATTATTAGAGCCAGAATTAATGAAAACCAAATTATTGATGAAGTATGGGTATTGAAAAAAGACAACTCATTAGAGTTTGTCTTTAAAAACGAAAACCCCACATACTAATGTGAGGTTACGTTGTCAACGAATCCGTAGAATCATTGCCGCAAAAGTACATCACAAATCAACGAAATGCAAATTAATTTTAAAATAAATCTCTGTGGCCTCCGTGCCTCCGTGGTAAAATAAACCTTGCAACATGAATGCAACCTTCTTTAAAGACTTTTTAAAAGACGTTAAAACGGAGTTGATGGACGAGTTCGACCGCAACTTCGAGCGCAAAGGCTTCTTTGACCAGCCCTGGAAGGGAACCAAGTTCCCCAACAAACGCGGCTCGCTGATGATGCGCACAGGAGCCTTGCGCCGAAGCCTCAAAGGAACTGTGCAGGGCAACGCCATCAGGTTTACTTCATCGCTGCCTTATGCAGCCATCCACAACGAAGGCGGAACCATTACCGTTACCGCCAAAATGAAACGATACTTTTGGGCAATGTACCGCCAAAAGGCGGGAGCCGTTACCTACGCCGTAAAAAGTAAGGCCATGTCGAACACAAAACGCAACACCGCCTTAACTGCCGAAGCAGGTTTTTTTAAAGCAATGGCATTAAAACCCGTTGGCAGCAAGATAAAGATTGAAGAGCGCCGCTTCATCGGCCCCCATCGCAAGGTTGACGAAGCTGTAAAAACAGTTTTCGACCGGTCGGCACAGCAAATTAACGATTACATTAAAAGTAAATTTAAAAAATGAAACAACTCATTTCCGACATTAAAGCCCGCCTTGCCGAAAAGGTTACAGCCCTCCGTTACATCGACGAGGACTGGGGGCAATTAGACTATTACGCCAGCGATGCGCCTGTAAAATGGCCGTGCGCCCTCATAACCATAACACAGGCGCAGTGGAGCAACCAGGGAAGGCTTACCCAAACCGGCATTGCCGATGTTTCTATTCGCATTGCCGATCTTAAACTGAGCAACACCAATCCAAAAGCATCCGATAGCCAGCGCGCAGCCGCCAACACTATTTTCGATGTTATGAAGGATTCGTTTGCCAGCCTGCACGGATGGACTGCCGACAACGCCAACGGCCCGCTCACCCGCACGCTAACCCGCAAGGTTAACCGCGAGGATGGCATACGCGAGTTCGAGGTTATTTACTCGGTGCAGCTAATAGATACCGATGCAAAGCCGGTTCTTACTGCCTACCCCATGACACCCGAAAAGATTACCTTCAGGATGGGAATGGTTGCACCTGGCTCCGGCGAGTTAACGCCACCGATCATTGGAGGTGGTGGAATACTACCACCCGATCCTGTACCAGTCGGCGGTGAAGTTTACACCACTGCCGAAAAAACTAAACTGGCAGGAATTGCCACGGCAGCAACGGCCAACGATACCGACGTAAACCTGAAGGCAAGGGCAAATCATACCGGAACACAAACTGCTGATACGATCACCGACGGCACAACCAACAAAGCCTACACGGCCACCGAGAAAACTAAACTGGCAGGAATTGCCACCGGCGCTAATAACTATTCACACCCCGACCACCGTGGAGATGTTACCAGTACTGGCGATGGTGCAACAGTGATTGCGCCTGGCGTAATCACTTACGACAAACTTAACTCATCACTTAAAAACAGCGGGGCTGTTGCGGCTTCTGATGTTGACTGGAGTGCGGCAGCAATTTTCACTAAAACAATTTCCGCTACCACGACATTTACCTTTTCAAACCTCCAATCGAATAAAGTGATTACGCTATTACTTACCGGAAATTTCACCGTAAATCTACCGGCATACTGCAAAAGAATTTCCGGCACTTACAATGGAGCAATGAGCAATTACATTCAGTTTCATTGTGTAAATTCCGGATCAGACACCGAAGATGTTTGGTTCACTATAAATCAAGCATTATGATTTTGAACAGGCTGATATTAGGAAACTCAACCCCAGCATCTGATAATGTGGTTATAATTGCTGTTCCGTACACATCAACCGGGCCAGTGTATTACAGCACTAACTTTGGGTATTCATGGTCAATTAAAACCCCTTACGGATCAACAGGCACCTTATTAGGAGCATACGTTCAAAATAATATAGTTTTGATAGGAAGGACAAGCACTTCTATGGTTAAGGTTGAATTATCGACTGATTTACTTGTAAATCTTTCTCAAATTCCACCAACAGCAAGAGCATATCCAAATGGATTAGGGATTTCCAATAATGGCTTAGTACTTATTGCCATCAATGGATCAACCGGTGGTTACTATAATGTTTCAACAAATGGTGGTGCAAACTGGATAGAGGCTCCATTATTTACAAATGCCTGGGGTGTTGCCATGGTATCGGATGGGAGCACTATTTATGTAACATCAAATAGTTACGCATATTTAAAAAAATCGATTAATTCAGGAGTAAGTTGGTCAGATACCGGAAATATTTTTAGTGGAGCCTATGGTTATGGAATAGCGATGTCATCAGATGGACAGCACATCTACGTCGGAGCATACAACAAAGGGCATTACATCAGTAAGTCATCAGATTATGGTGCAAACTTTGCCGAAAGTTTGATGGATACCGCCACAGTAGGAACCTACTACAACCGGGTATTCTGTTCTTCAAGCGGGCAATATGTGTTGGTTACAACAAATGCACATCAAAGGGTTTATGTAAGTAACGACTATGGTGTTACGTGGACACGTGTGTTATCAAGTATAACTAGTCTTCACAATTGTTTCTCGAATGCTGTAAGCAATTCAGGCAAATACATGGTTGTAGCTCACTATTCCGGGGCCGGAGAATTTTATTACTCTGATGATTACGGCGTGACCTGGACAACCAAAACAATTTCAGGGTTAAGTTCAAATATTTATAGCATTGCAGTTAACGAAATATAAAAAAATGAAAGCAAACATAATTAACGACGAAATAAAGGTTTTTGGGGTAATACCTAAACAATGGAAAACTTACCTCAATTTTGATAAAGCGCCGAAGGAGCTTTTGGAAAGCGAAGGTTTTTTTGATGTTGAAATTCCAACAATAGATCAGAAAACACAGCAACTCGGAAATATATTTTGGGATAGCGAATTGACAATGTTCACTTATCATGTAATCGCCAAAACTGATATTGATATAGCTTACGAGCTTGCCATGCAAGGCTGGCACGAACCCGCATTTGCTATGCGCATTATCGCGCCTGATGCGCTTTTAATACAAGCTCCCGGCATTGAAACCTGGGCAAGGTATAAAGGCCTGCCGGTTATTGTCGAAAACGACTCGGTGTACCTTTACTGCGATTTTATTTTGCCGGTACACCAAAGCCTGCTATCAGCGTATCAGGAAGTAATTTCAATCGAAATGAGGCCTGAACCATAACCCCACAGGGCTATAAAAAAAGCCTGTAAAAGGAATTAACCTTTTACGGGCTTTACTACTTATGCCTCACGCCTTATCCCTCACTCCTCACGCCTATCTCAAACCAATCATTTGGCGCTATCTGATGTGCTGGTTTTGCTGCTGTATCCTCTTTAATAAGTTTCTTCACCGGAGTGCGCAGGTAAAAATACAATGTACTGATGCTGATGTGATAGATTGGATAAATGTGATTACGATAAACCCAGGCTGTGGTTACGCCATCGCTTTTGTACTCAAGGTAAGTATTAATCACCTTTTGCATGTGTAGCAGCTTATTTTTCCGGATGTACGTCATAAATTAAAGATCAAATTTCAATTAACAAAACTCAACTACCAAAATATTGATGTAATTTGTAAATTAACGATTCCCGCACCACTTCGGCATGTCCGCTGGCCTCGAAGTGCGAAAGCACATAACGCATGGTTGCAGCTTCGCCCTGTTTAAGCTTCAAAGATACTTTTATTCCGTGGTTTGTGTAATGGAACTTAACCATTGTATTGCTCATCCGGCGCAGCACCTGCGTCATTATCAGCATCGTCATTTCGCGCACGTCGTAATCGGCAATAAGCAGCAGGTCGAAGTTGAGCAGCATATCGGCCAGCACCTTAAACTCATCCTTACTTAACTTAGTTTTAAAATTGTCTCTTTGCATAGTTTTAAAATTTTACCACGGAGGCACGGAGGCCACGGAGTTGTTTTTTGAGTTTTGTTTTTTGAGATTTTTCTCCGTGTTTCTCTGTGTTCTCTGTGTCTCAGTGTTTATTTTTATTTCCAAATTACACATTCCCAACTCATACCAGTATCATGCAGCATATCGCCAATCTTTTCGCGAAGTTCGGTAACTCCAACTTCGTCCCGGTTCTGGTGCTTTTCCTGATCCCGAAGCCACTGATCCAAATCCCACAGTATAGTTGCCAGGTTCCTGGCATTTGCGCAGGCTTCAAATTCGCTGTCCTCTTCAGGGAGGTTAAACTCAAATATTATTTTACTCATGTTAAATTAGATTATCGTTATTTTACTTTTAACCCCAAAGGTTAAATAACTACTTTTTAAAACCCTTAAACAAATCAAAAATCTTTTTCACAGCCGGGTCTACCTCCCCTCCCCAATTTGGGGAGGGGTCGGGGGTGGGCTTTTCATAAATACTCATAAAGTTAACCCTCCCGATCACTATCTCCTTCGCATCCTGGCAACTCTCAGCCGCCACCGTTGTTTTCATCTTACGGCCAAAGAACTCAAAATAAAGTGTGTATGTTTTCATATTCGATATTGGAAATTGGAAATTATTACTCTTTACCGTATTGTTCCGGGAAATCTTTTACCATCCGATCAATCATCACTTCAGCATCATCTTTGCCAAAATGCCATCCTGCTCCAAAACGTGCCCAGCCACCGGCTCCATTTTCGGTCTTCTTTACAATCTTCCACATCTGTTTGCGGCTGTCCCACTGCGCCCTTAAAATCGTCTTAATTTTTTCCATTGTCGAATTGTCTAATTAACTAATTGTCGAATTATCTTCTTTGTAAAGTTCTTTCAAAATAAACAACACGTGTTTAACATTATGCTTAATTTCCAAATCCTTCCTGATGCGTGGCAGCGAAGTCTTAAATACGATCCGCTGCGTTTCATCCATCGACACCTCAATATTTATGTCCGGATCAAATGCTTTAATTATCTCAATCATAACTTTCCACTTTTTACTCCTAACTTTAAGTACTTTAGGCACTCTAAGTACTCCTAACTTCTTCAATTATTCCACAACTCCGCCCCCAAATAAGTCTCCGCATACTTTTTCAAAACCCCTCCAGGTATGTTTCTCTCGTAGGCAACGATGCCCCTGAAGGCTTTAACCTGGTTGGTTTTTGTGAGGCGGTTCCAGATGCGTTCAGCTTTCTTTTTGCTGCTGCGCACCTTTTCATTGTAGCGATTCCAGAACATCTCGAATGTTACGTCCTGTTTTAGCTCTGTAAGCGTAGCCGTTTCGCTGTCGCCAAGTATCATTTTTACATGAGCTAAGTGTTTCGGCATTTTTTTAAGTATCCATAACTGCTGCTGTTCGCTCAGTTGCGCCGCGCTGGTATCGAACTTTTGTAAAATACCCGCATCGTTAAACTCGAACAGTACTTCACCATCGAAAGCGGTGGATGTAAGGCTATATAAACTCATTCGTTGTTCCTCCTAACTTTAAGTATTTTAGGCACTTTAAGTACTCCTAACTCCTAATATTTTAAGATACTGATCCTGCAATTTCCTGCTTTCACCATCCCTGAGCTGTAAGGCGTTTTCGACCTGATGGCAGGCGTGTATCACTGTGCAATAACGTAAGGCAAACACGTCGCCAATTTCCTGAAGCGTAAACATACGCAGGTGTTTACGGGCAACAAAGCAAAATAGGTTACGTGCCATTACGTTGCGCCGTTTTCGGTTGAGTGTACATATTTCATCCCTTGATACGCCGGTGGCTTTTACCACATCATCCAAAAGCGATGTAAGTATTTCACCTAACTGGTTGTTATCGTTGTAGGTTTCGGGGTAGCTACAAATAATTTCGGTGTTAATACGCGATACAATCATCATAAATCTTCCCTCCAAAACATAATCGTTAAACTGATAAATGCCACACAAAGCAACCCAAGCAGTGAGCTTTCGATGTAGTTGATCGTCCGTTCCAGGTCGATCATTGCGCAGTCTTCAACCATTGCATTGCCAAAGCTGTACACTGCCAGCGAAACGGAAACCAGGCTGATAATTCCAATAAATCGTAATAGTTTTTTCATAATCACTAAATAGTTAACCACATCAGGCACATAGGCCACAATAGAAAAACCTATGTGGGCTATGTGTCTATGTGGTTGGTTTTTACTTAAATTCATAAGGTTTTTTCCTGCGGTTCTCAATTTCCTGTAGCGTCTTTTCCAACTCTTCAGCAGTTTGTTCGGCCAGCGGTTTGCGTTTTTGTCCGTAATATTTGGGCTTACATGCAGGGCAATAGTGTTGCGTGTTCCAGGTGGGTTTAAAATCGTTGCCACAAACAATGCACGGCTTTGCAGGTAAGTTGCGGGTGTGCTTTTCTTTACCCTTCAGGAAGTTGTCAATGTTTTCAGGAACTTTTTTAAGCTCCTTATTTAAGACAACTTCTTCGGGATAACGTTCGGTAAATTCTTCGATTGATTTCTCCAGATCATCAAACGAGGGCTTAAATTTAAAGTCCGGTTTAAAATTCCATTCCTTCTCCTCATCGGTCAGTGGTTCCGGTTCTCTCTCTTCGCTTTGCGCCCGATAGCTATCGGGCTTGCGCTCCGCGCCAGTCTTCAAAATCAAATCAAAACTATCAGTGGTGATCACGATTTCATCTTCAAAAATACTGATGGTTGGTTTCATGCCTTTTTTCCTTTCTTTATTAATTCACCGTGTAATGCTCTCACGTATTGACCACTACGTCGCGATTCCCATAGTAATCTTCCTACCCGGGTTAATCGCTTCGTATGCTTTGCAATGTATCCCCATTCCAATCTGCCGTCATCTTTAATACTCCACGATGTATGTGGCGACTTTCCCGGGTTAAAAAACCTGTGCCATGATGTGTCTTTTGCCATGTTATATTGATGAAAAGTTTAAATCAATGTTTTTGTACTCACCGTTTACGTCCTTTTTCATAATCTGGACGTAACGTTTGCTGTCGTTGCGGCTGATGCTGCTTTTTATCAGTTCCATAGCTTCCAGCCAGAGCGGGTGCTTAATCTGCAACCGGAACAGGCTCAGTATACGTTTTACATCCATCCGGCCTTTGCGGGTTTCAAAAGCCTGGTTAATGAGCGATTGAAGGTCAGCATCCACGCCCTGCATTTTTTCGGCCAGATACTGTTTAATCTTTTCGTGAGCCACCGAAATCTTATCATCAAACTCGATGCGTTCCTGGATGCTTATCTCGATCTTCACATCCCTGTCGAAGGTGCTCACCGAGTAGCCGCCTTTCGATTGGGCAGGCACGTTGTTATCTTCCAGCATCTGGTTGTACAGTGCATCGCACTCTTGCAGCAATTCAGCTTTCATCTTAACCAGTTGGTCGCTCAGCTTTTCGGCTTTAGCCTGGTATTTTAGCGCAACCAGCTCGCGCTTCTTATCAAAGGCCGGTACATACTGCGCCGGAACTTCATTCCCTTTCAGGTCTTTCCAAATTTTCTTTGCCATTGTTTAAAAATTGTTAGGTTAATTTTACTTTTTTATCGTCTCTCCTCCATCTATTCAATATATTCTCAAAAATTGTCAAATACGCAATTGTACTGGTAGCTTGTGGAATTGTTGAAATAAGTTCACTTATTCTACTGATATCAGATTTGTTAACTTTATTAAATAAATGTTTAACTGCCCTGGTAAAGTAAGCTGACTGCCAAAATGAACATGTTTTTTTAGCATTCAATAGAAATTCTAAAATTGCAACTGCATTTTGGTCAATATCAAAGCTTTTCCCATTACGCATCTCATTTGCTTTTAATTCAATTTTTGGAACCACAACCACAGCACATGACTGGCTTATTTTATATTTCTTTATAACATCTGATAAATAGTTGTATTCCTTGATCCCTTTTTTAGCATTTGAATCTATAAAATCATTTAATACCCATCTTTTTGAAGTGCTATTAAGTCTTTTTACTCGCTCTTCAGTTAGATCACCATCAATTTTATAGACAATTGGCAAACCAAGCTCTTTACATGCAAGAAATCGATGCTGCCCATCTCCAATTTCAAAATCTTTGCTTACCAATATTGATTGTGATTTATCCCAACCAAACTCTGAAATCAGTTTCACTTTATCATTTACATTAGCAGGATTAATGTTTCTGTTCCATTTGTAAAACTTGAACTTTTTGTAATCATTAGTTTCCATAACCTTAATTTTTAAATGTGTATAAATTGTTTATAATGTTTCTGTTCCATTTGTAAAACTTGAACTTTTTGTAATCATTAGTTTCCATAACCTTAATTTTTAAATGTGTATAAATTGTTTATTTTGTTTTTTGCTTTGTTTTTAACTTCCTACTTAATGATTGGTTCAGCATAATTAGCCCCTCGACTTGAAACTTAGTTGCTTCGTCGTTTTTAATTTTTTCTAAGTTTAAGCGGGTCGGGTTTCCATCTTCGATAATTATCCATCTCGTTGATACCACCGAATTTATTACTGTCAGCAGTAACTTAGCTGTCTGTTTATTGATAGTAATTGTCATTGCTTTTGTCTTTTGAAATTTGTCTTTTGATCTCCTCTTCTTTCATAATCTGATCCATGGCCTCGTCGCTCCATTTGCCTATGTACACCATGCCAACAATCACTCCCACGAAGCACAGAAACATAATCCCTACTATTAATTTTGCTATCATCTTTACTTTTTTTTTGATTTGATTTATAACTTTAAGTACTTTAGGCACTCTAAGTACTCCTAACTTCCTACCTTTAGGTTAAAATTGTTAGCCATTCCGTCGCTGTAGCCAAGTATCGGCTTGCTTTGTTGCAGGTTACGGAGCTTCGTGTTGATGGTGTTAATGTCAACCGTTAGCGAAGCCCGTTCGGCAGCCTTTTTCTGATATTCTTTAAAACCTACACAGCAACCCATTTCCATTAATACCACGTCGAGCTTTGCCTCCAATTCGGTCAGCAAATCGACATATTTCTTTTTAAGTGTGTACCGTTCCACTTTCTGATCGTTTGTTAATTCTTCTTTCATAAATTCAATTTGTTATTTGTTGTCATTTGGCTTCGCCGTCATTGGTGGTCATTGATTGTCATTTGGCTTCGCCGTCATTTGTTGTCATTTGGCTTCGCCGTCATTTGACCTAAAATGACTATCAATGCCTATTAATGACCATCAATGACTACCTAATGCCTAATTAAGCCTCATACTCCTTTTTTCCTGCTTCAAATCTTCCTCGGTCTTTCGCACAATATTGTGGAGTTTCCTTTTCAGGATGCGTAGTTCATCGTCGGTACACTGATACATCAGTTTGCCGGCAATACGTTTGTCCATCATAAACTGGTTAACCGCTGCCCAGTCGTCGCTGGTGTTGTACACGCCCAGGCGGGTAAGCAGCGTAAGGATGCTGCTTCGCAGGTTGCGCGTGTCTTCGCTGGCCGGTTTGTGGTACTCGGCAGAATATTGCCGGATTAGTTCGTCCAATTGTGCAACATTCAGGTCGGCAGTTGATGTTACGCCGTAACCTTCCAAAATAGATTCCCGATGGTTGTCTATACCCTGGCTGATCCAGATGGCGCGAAGGCGTTGTACTTTCTTGCTCTTTTCCATACCATTATTCCTGTTAGTGATTGATATTTCGGCACCACGTTCCAGCGCTTCCAAGAACTCGCGGGTGGCGCTCTTCCCGATAAAGCCTCCAAGGTTCTTATCGCCATCGAAAATGGCCAGCCGGTCGGCTTCCGGATCAAATTCATACCTTAACTTTTTCGTTTTCACAACCTGTTATTTATTAATTGTTCACTTTTCACTAATCACTTTTCACTGCTTATCCCAAATCGTGTAAACTTCACCACCTCCATACCTGCTCACTGGAAATGCTTTATAACCTTCAACCCAAATCTTAACATCAACATCGTACCTTATCGAGGATGCTACACGCCCGGCAGGATTGGAGCCGTCAGCATGGCTGATAAAAATAAACAGCTTCGCTCGGAACTTTTGGCGCAGGTGTTTATATTCGGCGTAGGTCAGTCCTGCATACTGGAGGCTGTCTATAAAAATGATGTTGGGGCTTTTGTGTTTGCTTAACCTGGCAATAAGTTCTTCTATTGGCTCTTTGTCTAAAAGCAGCAGGTTACGCGCTACCGAAGTCATATCAATTAACCCATAAGCCCGCTGCATGCTCACGCTTATGCCCTGTTCCAAACTATTGTAAACCACTTGCTCGCCCAGCGATGCTAAATATTTTGCAAGTTGTAATGCAAAATACGTTTTGCCGTTGCCGCTTTTACCCCAGATAATCCATGTTCCTCGGCGCTCCGGCAGCCCGAAACTATCCTGCCAGCAACCCTCAAAATTGAAGCATCGCAGCTTTGTTTTGAGTAGTTCATTAACTGAAACGGCCCTTTTATTTGTATTTTTCCTCATGGTAGTTGAGCGAAGTCGAAATTATCCCTGAATTTTGCGAAGTTCATCAGCTATCCTCCTTAAACTGTAATCGCACTTAACTATCAATTGCTGGATGTTTACCTTATCGCCGGACATTGAGCCTGCCGAAATGTTCGCCTTTATAATCATCGCCGCATGTACCACCTTGAATTGCTTAAAATCTTCGCTTCCATCCGGAGAGGCTTTTTGGTAGCGGCTGCCATACCTCGAAAACAACTCGGTGTAGCCAACCTTTTTGCAGTCAATCGAGCGGCGCATCTTTTCTTTAAGGCCATCGGCACCCATCATGTACCAGCCCGTGCTTCGCTCGGTGGCATTCCACAGCGCTTTAAGTTCCAGGAAGGCCGGATAGTCCAGGTCGCCAGCTTCGTCCAATATAATTAAGGGGTTGGGCAATGTTCGCAGGTAAAACACCAAATCTGCATAAACATCACTATACTTGCCGGTATGCCCAACCCCAAATTCTTTGGCTATGTACCTTACAAGTTTCTGTTTAGTCTTTACCTGGCTACAGTCAACATAAATGGCGTTTTGTGTTTCCTTTACATACTGCCTTGCCGAGTAGGTCTTGCCTATGTCGGCGAAGTCGCACAATAAGCGCGCGGTGTGGTTCTCCTGGCAAAATTTAAGCTGCCCGGTAATAAATTCAAATACGGGAGTGTTGGCGGTTTGCCATTTGGGAGCATCGCCCAGGCTCACATCCATTTTACGGGCCAGCGAAATCCAGACGGCATCGCTCAGCAGGCGTTCGGTTTCGCCATTCTTCAGGCGGCTGTAAACCGAGTAGTTAATTCCTATTGCAATGGCAAATTTGGTATCACTTCCGGCAAAGTTGATCCGCCTTTCGGCCAGGGCTGCAATTACCCGTTCTTTTAACTGTGTTGTAATCATGTTTAAATGGTGTTTTAATGTAAATGTTAGTTCATGTTATTTGCTTTGCTATTTTTACCCAAAATTTTGAAGGATGGAAAATGTTCAGTTTAAAGCCAGGCTTACTATATGCTTCCAATCGAATATTCAGTCAGAAAGTCAGCTAAAATCTGATCGCGCATTTGTTCAGAAATTGTTGCCTCATCTGTTGGGGCTGGTTGCTCTAAAATGTGAATGTTCAATTTTCGTGTATCATCCCGACGAATCAGCCGAGGCTGCTGGCTATTATAATCATGGCGTTTACGTGGATATTGACCAGGAAATAAAGCCTCAAAACCGCTACCCGGCTTCAAAGTTTCTTGATGGTCTTTGCGGAATCCTGAACAACTCTGGCAGGTTTCTTCGCTGTGAATTTCAATTGTTAAGTTAATAGTTTTCATGCTTTTGGTGTTTTGAATTTTGTAATTTGTTATTTAACCTGGTTCCCGGAGGCTAATTCGATTCAGCCGCTCATGCTTGGCTCCGGGAATTTGCTACATTTGCAGTGCTAACTTTTAAATGTAATCGTATGAATTTTATCGAACAATTGAATCTGGCTCACAAAGTTGTATGTCCGGTATGCGGGTCTAAAGCATCTTATGTGCTTACCGGTGGTCACAGTTTTAAATCTGAGTTTTGCCATGAGGAATTGAATGATTTAATAGACCAAAGAATTAGACTTGTTTTTAATGGCATTGATCCTGATAGTGGCAAGCCCGTTGACATTTAACTGTGCTCTCACAAATTCATCAGGCAATTCATCAATGATTTTGGTAAATTCTTCAATCAAACCCTGTTTTGTTTTGCCTTCAATAGTGCTGCCTGGAAATACAATCTTTTCAGCCTGCCATTTTTTTATGTTTTCTTCCATTTTGTCATTTGAATTTTGTTATTTAACTCTGTTGCGGGAGAGGGATTCGAACCCCCGACCTTTGGATTATGAGACCAACGAGCTACCGCTGCTACCATCCCGCAATTTTTCAATATTTCAATCTGCCTACTGCCTACTGGCCACTGCCTACTGCCTACTGCCAACTATATCTCTTCTAAAGCTTTCTCCGTCCATCCGCCACTATACCCGGCAATCATCGCTTCAATATCCATCTCCGGTTCTTCGCGTTGCGGCACTATCTTAACCTCGATGTTTTGCAGTACGTCGAATTCGTCGTTACGAACCACCTGTAAGTTTTTAGAAACCTTTTCGGCTATGCCTTCGCGCTCAACCTTAAAAAAGTGCGCCTGCCGTTTGGCCTGTCCCATGCGGATGCGTTCGTCGTCGGCGGTGCGCTCCATCTTAGCCTCGTTGTATTTCTCTATTTTGGTGGCCTTACTAATAAAGGTGTCGCCCTGGTACATGAACACCTCGCCAATGTTGCCGTCGGCATCCGGAAGGTAGTAAGCCTCAATGGTTTTGTTGTTGGGCTTCAGGCGACCGATGTAAGCCAGGTTATCAATCGCATAATCCTGGTACATTACGCGGCAGAAATCGTTGTTGCGGATGCTGGTTTCGGTTTTCATTCCCAGATACCTGAACAGGTGCGACTTTTGCGGACGGCTCAGGTCGGGGTTCATGTTTTCGAGCAGCACCTGCCAGCGCGTTTTGCCTTTGAACAGCTTTTGGTTTGGATGCATCCCGTGGTTGTAGCGTTGGATGCTCTCTTTATCGTCGGCAATAATCTGCTCGCGCGGGATGCGCACCTGCTTGTATTCGTCGTCCTGCCGTTCGCTCTTAATTTTGTAGGCACCCTTTAAGTTGTGGCGGCCAATGCCAACCTGATAGCGTTTCTCGTCGCCGTACTTCTTGGCTTTGTGTAAGTGTTCGGCGCGTTTGCTCCGGCCAATGCCAGGCGTGCAGAAAGTGACGTAGCTAAACATGGCGCGCACCTCGGTCTCAATTTCCTTCATCAGGTGGTTTTCAATCTCCACTTCACCAGGCCACATCAGGTTGTTGGTGGCAACGGTGTGATACAGGTCACGAAAACACTCCCAAACCATCTCAACCGTAGGCGAACCCGTTTTGTAACTGCTCCCCAGCACGCAACCACTCAACACATCATAAGCTACATACACGCCCTCCCAGTTTCCGGCAGTACTTTTGCGCGAAAAAATACGGTCGTCCATCGAAATCTTACTCAGGCTGTGCAACGGAACATGGCGGTGGTTGTAAGGAGTGATTTGTGTGATATGGTCAATCCGGTTGTTGCGGATACGGTCAACCAAAATTTCGTTGTGCGCATCGTGCAGGATTGTCCATACCGTGCCTGCCGAAATCATAATGTAGGTGCCCCGTTTTGGGTCGCGGAAGTCTTCGCGGTCGAACATTACGCCATCTTCGTCAACAATGGTTAAGTTACCCGAAATAAACTGCATGTAATCGTCGTGAACCCACGCGCCAAAAGGCAAATTTTTCATGCAATACAGCGAAATGATAAGCCGCTCAACTTCCTGCGTTACTTTTTTGCTGTTGGTGTTGCCGCTACCTTTGTGTACCAGGTAATGGTAGCTTAATTTGCTGTAATTGTTGTACTTTTCCTTTAACCTTTCGGGATGCGATGGCAGCGTGTGCGGGTAGGTTTTCATTGTTTCCTCGTCAATACGGTTAACCAGGTCGCTAATCTCCGGCCATATTCCATTGGTGCGGTTGCTCAGTTTTTTGCGTTCGCCGGTACGTTTTATTAGCAAACGGCCCACTGCGTTCAATACCGAAGCGTTGGCGGCATATTCGGACTGGCGTTCGGGTTTTATGCCTGTTTCGTCGTCAAACTGGAACTCTTTAAACCAGGTAGCCGCTTTGTAGTCGGGTTCTATCATCTCCTGAAGCGCGTTACGCTTCATCATTTT
>CAJATL010000280.1 GCA_903944895.1 uncultured Bacteroidota bacterium | reverse complement strand
GCTATGATAATAAAAAATGGACAGGGGTAATATTAAAAGATTTTCTGAAAAAAAATTGGAATATCAAAATAGAAATTAGAACTGCTCAACTTTGGCTCAAACAAATCCGATAATCGCTCTTTTTTTCATGCGTTTGCCCTGCATATCCGGCACACCCGGCGGAGATGTTGATATCGTTACATTTGAGCTTTCAGGCAACAGTTTTATGGCCATAAATGCAGGTCCAATGGTTAAAATCAATCCTTCGATATCATTTTATGTGTATTGTGGGTCGGACCAGGAAGTAGGGCGGCTTTACAACGAACTTTCAAACGGTGGGATGGTATTAATGCCACTTGATAAATATCCCTGGAGCGGGAAATACGCCTGGGTTCAGGACAAATACGGCATGAACTGGCAGTTGGATGTTGATGATATTAATTCGCAACAAAAAATACTGCCGTCACAGCTTTTTGCAAACGAAAAGTTCGACAAGGTTCGTGAAGCCATTGGTTTTTATACTTCAGTATTTCCCGGTTCAAAAATCATCATGGAAGCGCCTTATGATAAATCAGCAAATCTTCCGGAAGGTACCTTGCTTTTTGCACAATATAAATTGGGTGGTTACCTGCTTAATACGATGAGCAGCACTTTAAGCCACGACTTCGACTTCAACGAAGCGGTTTCTTTAATGGTTTATTGTGAAACCCAGGATGAGATCGATTATTATTGGACCATGTTATCGGATGAAGGTGAGGAGCAACAATGTGGCTGGGTAAAGGATAAATTTGGTGTTTCATGGCAGATTGTTCCCACCGAAATGGATAAAATGATGCTGACAACCGACAAAGTACAATTAGCCAGAGTGACGGAAGCGATGCTGAAAATGATAAAATTCGATCTCAGCGAATTACGAAAAGCGTTTGATAATGATTAGAAATTAAAAAATCCGGTTTTTAACCTATTTTTGGAGATCGTAAAACAAAACACTAAACTATGAATCTTAACTTTTTTTTCCAATACAACCCTGTTCTCTTAGCGCTTTTTGCCACCTTATTTACCTGGGGTCTTACGGCGCTTGGTGCATCAATGGTGTTTTTCTTTAAATCCATCAACCAGAAAATCCTCAATTCGATGCTTGGTTTTGCTGCTGGAGTGATGATTGCGGCCAGTTTCTGGTCTCTGCTTAAACCAGCCATTGAAATGTCGGAAGCACAGGGAACAATTCCATGGATACCAGCAGTGGTAGGCTTTTTGAGTGGCGGTGCTTTTTTACTGATCATTGATAAAATTTTACCCCACCTTCACCTGGGGCTGGCTACTGATAAAGCCGAGGGCATTAAAACCTCGTGGCAGAGAAGTGTATTGCTTGTTCTTGCGATAACGCTTCATAATATCCCAGAAGGCCTTGCTGTCGGTGTTGCTTTTGGCGCACTTGCCAACAATCCCGACACAGGAATGCTGGCAGGCGCTGTTGCCTTAGCTATCGGTATTGGTTTACAGAATTTCCCGGAGGGAGCGGCAGTTTCGATCCCGTTGCGACGTGAAGGATTCTCCAGATTAAAGGCTTTTACCTACGGCCAGTTATCCGGTGTTGTCGAACCGATTGCCGGTGTAGTTGGCGCTTACCTGGTTTTATCAATAACCCCGCTCCTTCCTTATGCTTTGTCGTTTGCTGCCGGAGCAATGATTTTTGTGGTTGTTGAAGAATTAATCCCCGAATCGCAAACCGGTAACGAAACCGACTTATCAACCATTGGCGCTATGCTGGGTTTTGCCACGATGATGCTTCTTGATGTTTCGCTTGGATAAAGGCTGCAACATTAGGGGTTAAGCCGTCATAAATTTGAACGTTCCCTGTTTTTTTTTGGAGAACAAACTTCACAAACTCTTTGTGGATGCAAAAAGTGACCTTTGTCATTTCGACTAAAAAAGGAATACAAAGTGAGATTTGGAAGGGAGATTTTTTAGCCTCGATCTTTAATAAATAATCTAACGATTCCGAATTCCGGAATTTTCATAGGGTAGGGGAGCATCCTAAGATCTGCGTTAATAGCAGATTTCTGAAAAAAAATTTATTCCGGCATTTTAAAGCCGTTGTTGGTTTAGATAAAACTTTTTACTTTTACTTTTGATTGCTGTCAAAAAATCCTATTATTTTGTATTTAAATTCAAACTGATGTTGACAAAAACTAAACAATTCTCCGCAAAGCTCTTCCTGCTCTTTTTCCTGATAATAATGATGCTGCCTGCCCAGGCGCAAAAAGCAAAATATGTCTTCTTTTTTATTGGCGACGGGATGGGGATCGCAGCTGTTGCGACTAATCAGGCGTACCTTGCCGCGATAAATGATACTTCAGGGTTTCAAAATCTTAGTTTTACAGCATTTCCGGCGCTTGGACTGGCAACCACCTATGCCGGAAACCGTTTTATCACCTGCTCGGCTGCTGCCGGAACGGCGCTTGCCACGGGAAATAAAACTTCCATAAACACCATCAGCATGGATTCCAGGCGCGAAAATAAATTGGTTACTATTGCCGAAGAGGCGAGGAATCATGGGCTTAAGGTCGGTATAATTTCGAGTGTGAGCATCGACCACGCCACGCCTGCAACGTTTTATGCCCACCAACCCGACCGCAACATGTATTATGAAATCAGCCTCGACCTGGCTAAAAGTAATTTCGATTTCTTTGGCGGCGGCGGGTTTTATCAACCTTTCGGGAAAAATGGAGATGCAAGCATTTCATCCTACGATTTTGCAAAACAGAATGGCTATACCATCACACAAACCCGCGCCGACTTCAATAATCTTACACCGGCAAGCGGAAAAGTTATCGCAACAGGAAATGTGCTTGAATCCAGCGGGGCACTCAGGTATTTAATCGATCAGACCGTGGAAGACATTCCGCTGCAGGATTTTGTAAAAAAGGGCATCGAAATCCTGGACAATAAAAAAGGGTTTTTTATCATGTGTGAAGAAGGTAAAATCGACTGGGCAGCCCATTCGAATGATGGCGCTGCTTTGGTCAACAATGTTTTAGCCTTGGATGAAGCCGTAAAAATGGCCATGGATTTTTATAAAAAACATTCTAAAGAAACTTTAATTATTGTGACTGCCGACCACGAAACCGGCGGCTTAGCCATGGGTTGGGCCGGCACAAAATACGAAAGCAACCTCGGATTGCTTCAAAACCAGGAAATGTCGTTGGAGTATTTTTCGGTTTTGGTTGATTCGATTATCAAAAATACTCCCGACGAAGTCGTTGCCTTAACGGCAACAATGGCGGCAGTAAAAAAATATTTTGGTTTGGATGATGAAACCAGAAACCTCCAGCTAAAACCTGATGAAAAACAAATGCTCGAAACAGCCTTCCATGAAGCAAAGGGAACTGTAGAAAAATCGAAATTCGAATTTTACCTGGAGTATGGCGGAAATAACCCGGTTGCCGCCACCGCTGTAAAGATTCTCAACCACAGAGCTGGTCTTTCGTGGGGGTCGTATGCCCACACCGGAATACCAGTCCCGGTTTACGCCATTGGTGCGGGATCGGAGCTTTTTGACGGATATTTTGATAATACGGATATCCCAAAGAAAATTTATAAAGCGATGAAGTTGAAATAATAAAGCATGCAGTAAGCTGCGGGCAGCCTGACTTTTCATGATTTTGGCTGACACTTTTCAGAGCTTGCAAAGCCTTCCTTCCAAAATATGATAAATCTGACTCATTTTAGCCGCAAGTTTTTCGGAATGCGTGACCAGGATAAGTGAAACCTTGTTTTTTTTGTTGATTTCGGAAAGCAATTCCCCGATTTGTTCTGCCGATGTCTGATCGAGTGATCCGGTTGGCTCATCGGCGAGAATCACGCCCGGCTCATTAATCATTGCCCGAACCACCGCGCCACGCTGACATTCTCCACCGGAAAGTTGCCCGGGCAGATGATGCATTTTTCCGGCAAGTCCAACTTCATCCAAAAGCTTTGTTGCTCTTGCTGTTGCCTCATTGCGAAGTTTTTTATCTTTAACAGGAATAACCGGCAAAAGCACATTTTCGAGCAGGCTGAGTTGCGGCAACAAATAATGTTGCTGGAAAACAAAGCCGATGTGCCGGTTGCGAAATGCCGCCAGTTGGTTTTCGCTAAAAGCATTGATGTCGGTTCCGTCAAAACTTACAGTTCCTTTACCGGGCCTATCCAGCGTGCCGATAATATTGAGCAGTGTACTTTTCCCGGACCCCGAAGGCCCGGCAATGGCGAGCGAATCGCCAGGATTGATTTCTAATGAAATATCTGTTAAAACTTCCTGCCAAAGGCCGCTTCCGGGATTTTGGTAGTTTTTGCTGATGTTTTGTAAAGAGATGAGCATAGCTGAACTTTCGTAATTTCTGAATATTTGGGTGTTGACATGATGTTAATTGAATTCTACCAAAAATTTCCAATGAAGCAAAGATGGTCTGAATTTAGAAATATTTGATTTTTTTATACAAACAATCATTTGTTTTTTAATAATTTAATAAACTCAATGCCTTTTTGTGTAATCTGATGTTTTTGCTTTGAAGAGGTTGGTTTGTCTTTTATTGTCCACTCAATAAGCTTATCAAGCAGCAATTTTGCTAATACTCCATTCAGCTGGCCTGATATTGCTTTTTGTCCTAATTTAGTGGAGATTTCTTTTCTGGATAATGGTTTATCAATTATTAGCCATAACACTTTCGTGTAAAGTGATTCTTGCTGCAACTCCTGCTGCAACTCTTGCTGCAACTCTTGCTGTAACTCTTGCTGTAACTCTTGCTGCTGCCTGAACTTGTTATTAATAAATAACACCCTGAAAGAAATGCTAGGCTCCTTAAAATTTATGCAATAATCCATCATTTTTGAGTCGCAATTATTCAATTAAGTTATGAATTCCTCTAAACGCTTACTTTTAGATTTTTCCCGGCAATCACCTTTTCGTAAATCTTGACCATATTTTCGGTTAAGACTTTGTTGTTGAATTTTTCTTCGATGGCTTTTCGGCCCGAAATACTCATTTGCCTGAGATTTTCGGGCTGCGAAAGCACTTCAGCCAATTTTTCGGCCAGGGCATCGGGTGTGTTCGGATGGAAAATTGCACCGCCACCGGTTACTTCAACCACTTCAGGAAAAGCTCCCAAAGCCGGCTGCACCACCGGAATTCCGGAAGCCATCGCTTCGAGCTGGTAAAGTCCGAAAGCTTCTCCTTTGAGGACAGGAACGGTTAAAACCGAAAGCCCTGCAAAGAAATCATCCAGCGCATCTCCATAAAAATCGGCAATAAATTCGACATCGTGAATGATTTTACTCTTTTTGAGTTTTTTGATTTGCCTGTTTACGAAAGGCTTATCGTCGCCGGTCATGCCGCCTGAAAGCCTGAGTTTTGCATCTTTAAACCGAACATCCGATTTTAATTTAATGAACGCGTCCACCACAATCTCAAGGCCGTTTTCATGGTTCAGGCGCGACAAATATCCAATCACCGGTGGCGAAAATGCAGGAATATTTACCTTGTAATTTCCTGGTTCCACGCCGATGTGAACGATGTGTAATTTTTCGCCGGGGATGTTCATGTTCTGTTTCATCACACCCGCAAAAAAGCTGCTTACAGCCACAAAAGCATCCACATCATTGGCCTTCTCGCTCAGCAGCGACCAGAGTTTTTCGCGGTTGATTTCGTCCATGGGATCAATCCAGACATCTTCATCCTGCAGGGAAGAAATCACCGGAATTCCCAGCTCCTCCCGTATCTGAGCTGCCATTCCAATTAATAAAGCATTCGAAAGATGCACAACATCGGGTTTTTCGTGATGTTTTAAATAATCGGTAAGTTGTTGTAATTCCTCTTTTTGGTTGCCATCGCGGCCCAGCAACATCGAAATGGTCATCTCTTCGAGACCACTTGCACGCGTTGATCCGGCCTTTTTTGCTGCATATTTCAGCAAAGGTGCCGAGTTAAAAAACCGCTCCAGCCATGCCGGCATATTCCTGAAAAGCTTAAAATTTTGTTTCAGATAAATATTAATGGCTCCGTAAAAAACAGGGATTTCATTGTCGGTCGGGCAATCTTTTGCTGATAAGGGAAGATAAACCGGCAAAGTAAAGGCTTCGTGCCCTGCGGCTTTGAGTGATTTAACAAAGCCACTGTCGCGTAGACAATTCCCGCAATAAAATGTGCCCCCAAAGCCAGGGACGATATTGGCTATTTTCACAATTTGATGATTTTTCTGCAATTTTACGGTTTTTTCAGCATCTGAAAGTCTAAAGTTTTTGACAATTCAAATCTGAAATTTTCATTTTACTTTATAAATGAGCACTTCCCCTCGAAAAGTATTTCGATAAAATACGGCGAAAAAGCTAATTCCTCCAAAACTATAGAATTGTTTTCTTTTTTAAAGATGTAGCGATCAGCATATTTCTGACGAAAACAGAAATGGAAACCCCCGCTTATCGTTTATGTTCCCGATAAACGGGGGTTTTAAAAGCTATAAAAAACTTTTGTACTTTAGTTTTTCACAAGCTTTTCAAAGAACACGCTGTTACCGGTTTCAATCCGGATAAAATAAATACCCTTAGGCTGGGTTGAGATGTCGACTTTTGCTGGTAAATCCATCCTGTTAAAATAGATTTCCTTACCAAAGCCATTATAAATCATCACTTTTACATCTTTTCCGGTTCCTGTGATGGTGAAGGTTCCATCGTTGGGATTGGGATAAATCTGAATGTTGTTGGCTGTGAAACCTGCAATTGAAGTAGAGGATATCTTTACAGCATTCACTTCTGAGAGCGCATTATTGGCGAAATATCCTGCATCCATAGCGGGATTATAGGTTACTTCGAGATCGTATATTTCACCTGTGGATGGATGGTACCGTTTAAAGTTAAACGGTTCACCATCCTCAAAACCATCTTTTTGAGGTGAAGTCCTGTCGTTGCCATTTACATCTATTGCAAAAGGTTTCGAAGGATTGGTGATTTCGGCTAAGCCGGCACACCATCCGTCCAGAGTAAATGCTCCGATAATATCACCGCTCAGGAAGGGGTTACCATCAACATTAAATGCTACAAGATGTGAGGCCGGGGTGCTGATTACCGGATTCCACGGAGTAATCAAAGCGTTGACATTTACAGGCTTAATTATGGAAGCCTTAGCGCCAGGCAGTGAATAATCAATGCTTCCTGCAACGTTCATCCTCACATAATAGGCCTTGCCGGGAAGAACATTGCCGATAGTATTGATACCGTGAGTTGTCCAATAAACGCCGGGGCCTGCAACATCTTTGGCAACAACAAATCCACTCAGGCCACCCAGGAGAACTTCGATATTATAAGGCTCATTGGAGAGTACAGGAATCAGGTTCCAGCCGGGGTTAAGGTTTACAGTTTTATTCTGCAGGTCGAAACCGGAAACCGGTAAATCAACATCATCGTTTACCTTGATTACGTATCCTGAATATGCATCCCAGGTTTCTAATGTGTAAACGTCTCCGTCAGGCCAATAGACTTTTGTCATATTGTAAAGTATGATCAGATTATCCATTATTGGGCTGAACATGACCTCAATAGCCGGATTTACTGGCTGGAGATAGCTTGATATACCACTCCATCCTGTATTTATGGGGATAAGGTGACCAACCAATACGGTAATCTGGAAAGTACATGAATTGCTACATCCAGTAGTTGGATCGGTGTAAGTGTAAGTTATCGTGTGTGTGCCAATACCTGCCGTTGACGGATAGAATTTTCCGCCTGCAACCCCAGTCCCGCTATACGTTCCGCCAACCGGAGTTCCGCCGGTGAGCGTGTAAGGCGGATCGTTCACACTGAGCGAGAAACTCTGCGGACAGGTAACATTTGGAAGCGGTTTTACGGTAATCTGGAAAGTACAGGAATTGGTACATCCGGTTGTTGGGTCGGCGTAAGTGTAAGTAATGATGTGAACACCTACACCTGCTGTCGATGGATAGAATTTACCAGCAGCAACTCCTGTTCCGCTGTAAGTGCCACCAACCGGTGTAGCTCCTGAGAGGGTAACCGGCGGATCGTTGAGACATACTGCGAACCCTTGCGGACATTGAACATTCGGCAATGCCTTCACTGTGATCTGGAAGGTACAGGTATTGGTGCATCCGCTTACCGGATCGGTATAGGTGTAAGTAATGATGTGAACACCTACACCTGCTGTCGATGGATAGAATTTACCAGCAGCAACTCCTGTTCCGCTGTAAGTGCCACCAACCGGTGTAGCTCCTGTTAGTGTCACCGGCGGAGCGTTCAAACATACAGCAAACCCTTGCGGACACTGAACATTCGGCAATGCCTTCACCGTGATCTGGAAAGTACAGGTATTTGTGCATCCGCTTACCGGATCGGTATAGGTGTAAGTAATGATGTGAACACCCACTCCTGCTGTCGATGGATAGAATTTACCAGCAACAACTCCTGTTCCGCTGTAAGTGCCACCAACCGGAGTAGCTCCTGAGAGGGTGACCGGCGGATCGTTGAGACATACTGCGAACCCTTGCGGACATTGAACATTCGGCAATGCCTTCACTGTGATTTTGAACATACATGAATTGGCGCATACATATTGATCAACGAAAGTGTATGTAATAGTGTGAATGCCAACGCCGGCAATACCTGGATAGAAAATACCATTGCTGACGCCGGTTCCTGAATAGACTCCGCCCACCGGCGTAGCTCCGGTAAGGGTATAAGGCTGTGCATTAACGCATAATGAAAAATCCTGCGGACATAATACTGCCGGGAGTTGATGCACCGTTACATCCACCGAATCTATTGCCCAGTAGGTTCCATCGTGTACTTTTACATAATACCGGGTTGAAATTGCAGGATAAACTACCGGATTAGGAAGATTTGATACAAAACCTGCAGGTGCAGATGTCCAGTAATAGTTATAAGTTCCTGAACCTCCTGATACTATGGCATCCAATTGAACGGAATTGCCAATACAAATTTCAGGTGGAACTGCTGTAGCGTTTACCGACATAAAGGGATTGCTCGAAATTACAAACGAGAGGTCGATTCCATGTCCGTCAATAGGATCATAGAGCGGGATCCAGTCCGGGTTGTAGAAGAATACTGCCACATCATTAAATTGCGGGCCGTTTGATTCTTTCCAGCCCTTGTATTGCCAGTTGTTTGCACCAAACTTTATCACAAGCCAGTAAATGGTCCCCTTGGTCTGGTTAAATGCGTTGGCAATATTGCTAATGGTAATTTGCTTCCATTTATTATGATCCTGCGGATTAAAACCGGTTCCGGGAGGCATGTTAAACCATCCCTGGAGATTGTCCTGCATGAACATTTCTTCGTATTGACCGGGATTAAAAGTCCCCGTCCATAATTGGTCACCGGGCATACTGAATTCATTTCCGTTAACGCCTGCAGGAATATCATTACATATCGAAACTGTAAATGGTCCAACAGCATTAACGGCGTTTTGTGCCCATGAAATCCAGAACCTGATATTGCTTATCGGTCCTGATTCGGTGCAACGGAAGTCGTCAGCAAGTTTCGATCCTGCAAATTCAACATCCCATCCACCTGGTTTTGGAAGTTGCGGCCAGTGCATTTTACTTCCGCCAGGATTTAAGATATATACCATATAATCTTCCACTTCACCATCATCGGCACTTCCTGAATAACCAAGATTTTGCGAGCTGCTGAGCCTGAACCGGGCAAATGTTTTACCTGCAAGCGCTGCCGGATTAACTGTAAATGTCAGGTAATTGGCGCCATTGACAACCGCCATGTTATTGAAGATTTTTTCGCCGGCATCATTCCAGTCTCCATCATGATTGATATCAAGCCATCCCTGCAGATAACCTGCTCCTGATGAAGTAACCGTAACTTGTACAACACTTCCGGGAACAATATTTGAAGTAAACACAATTCCATCTTCATCATCAAGATTGTTGAGATCATCACCAAGTGCTGAAAGATGTGGCTGTCCGTCATTTTCGAAATCAAGGGTATCACCCAGGTACAGTTCTGACAATTTGTGTCGTGCGCCATTGCTGGCCAAAAGTGTCGGATATGTAGGGTCAGGTGCATCACCCCAGTCGAATTCAGTCGCAACTCTGTTAATCACAAGGTCTTTTCTGGCAACTTTACCATCAAGGTCAAGGGTGATGATTCTCACCCAATATAGGCCGATATCCGGGAACATAAGCCTTGTAGGATAAGGATTTGGCCCGGGTATTATGACTCCTCCGGGTTGAGGATTAAGTTCTTTCGGACAAACAATGATCAGGCTTTCAATAGTACCCATTGCTCCTATATTAGGATTGTAACCTGAAAGCAAACCGGTGCCGGGATTCAGATTGCCATACTCGATCTGGCCAGTCCACGGATCCATGAAATCCACACGGACTGTCCCATCCAGGTTAAATTTATTGACGATTGAGTTGAACGTCATGGTATGTCCGCCACCATTGGGCCAGTTTACATTGGTCAATACATCCTGGCAACGTTCCAGTTCATTTCTCATGGTTTGCCAGTTAAATCCAATGGGGCCTCTTACCGTGTAATTGTTGCCATGGTTTGCAATCCATTGTACCAAACCGGAGGCCATATCATTGGTGAAGGTTCCGTGTATCTTGTTCCCAAGTTTATCAAGCCTGCGGTTGGTGTGCGACAGCCAGGCCAATCTGTCAACGAGTTGCTGGGCTGTGAGGCCTCCCATAATTGTATTATCTCCGGTACTGTCGGCAAAATATTGCAGGCATGCTGCTGCAGCCGTAGGCGAACAATGGTAGCTACCGCTAAAAGCCCTGCCTTTTTTGTGCTGATCAACCAAAGGAATACCCTTGAAGAAGATGTTTTTCTTTTCTTCAACCACAACCACTATCTTATCAATATTGGCCCGGTTGGGATTCACATCCAGCATGAATTCATCTTCCTCAAGTTCCATCCAGTCGGTAGCATTCATCTCGATGGATGACGGCGCCGAAATATCAAAGAAAACATCGAAGAATGATTCAGCAAATTCCGTCATTCCGTTCGTTAAAGTAATCTCAGCGCTAAATACGATCATACTGCTTTGACTTACGGTAGGCGAAATGAAATATCCGCACCAGCCATCACCGCTTTCTTTACTGCCATTTCCTGAACCTTCTTTGGCAATCTGGGTTCCATCGGTATCGGTATAGAACGGGATGAAACCTGTGTTGTTCAGATTGTATGAGAAAGTAACCGATTGAATCTGATTATCCGGATCGTAGCAATGTAATGTAACAGGTGTGACTGCTCCCGGTGTACCGTCAAGCCAGTTATGCCATGTTTCAGGATTGAACCATGCACCAGCCCTTAACCAGTAATCGGAAGGCATTGCAGGAGAAGTATCGGAAATCAATGCAAAGGCCATATCATACTCATTACCCGGTTGAGCTCCTGACAACAATGTCCAGTTCCCGGGAACTCCGTCGGTGGTGGTTCGGGTTGCGGCAGGGCAAAGAACAGGGATGAGGCTTCTGCCGGCAGCCTGCCACCTCCAGATGGCCGGGTTGGTGGAGTCGTTGGCATAGGCCGAAATAGCCAGCCAGTAACGGGTTGCTGAATCCTGGTCAAATGGATCGTAAAGTTTGAAAACATAATCATAAATGGTTCCGCCTTCAGGATTTACCATGCCGGAACTCGTTTCGTTGGCATCCATCAACGGTACATCCCATCCCCAGATTTCCCCTGCCGGTGAGGGCCGGCAATTCTGAGGATCATTGGCGTAAATACCAAGGTGGAAGTAATCGATCCAGGAACCCCGTCTTTCAATGCCATTGAGCAGTTCATAATTGCCATACCACCTGATCGAGGTTATCGGTCCACCGCTGCACAACCAGTCGTCGGCAATTTCGATGACCTGGTTTTGTGAATTATGGGCATGGAACCCGGTAAGCGTTGTATCAGGCAGTTGCTGCCATTTGAGTACGAGATCGGAGATGTTAAGCACGTAATCTTCCACTTCGCCATCGTAGGCAGTTCCAGTGTAAGAAAGTGCTGGTTGATGACTGAACCTGAACCGTGCGTAGGTATTACCAATCTGGGCATTGGCAGGGATTACAAAGTTCAAGAAGTTAACGCCAGCCTGGAGGTTAAGGTCCACAAATATGTGTTCATTAAGTTCTGCCCATGAACCGTTTTGGTTAAAATCAATCCAGCCATTGAACAGTGCATTACCAACGGATGCTACAACTCGTATTTTGCAAGGCTTGCCGGGATAAGCAGGCCAGATTACCGTTACGCCTTCTTCATCGTCAAGGTTGGCAAAATCGTCGCCGTCAGCATTAATGGTTGGAATGCCATCAGTTTCATTATCTATCAGGGCTCCCAGATAAGTAACCCCGTCGATAAAATGATTGGCTCCCCCCGAAACTGCCAGCGTCGGGTAGGTAGGATCAGGAGCATCACCCCAGTCAAAGTTATTGGCAACTATGGTTACGGCATAGTCTTCAACTTCGCCATTAGGCAAATAGCCATCATAAATATTGGCAGGCAGCGTCCATGTGCAGATACGGAACCTTGCACAGGATTGTCCCGCTACAGCATTGGGCGGAACAATAACAGGAAACATAAAGGTGCCGGTGGAAACTGATAAATTGTTGATGATTTGTTCACCGGTCTCGTTCCAGTCACCATCGCAATTAAAGTCAATCCATCCTTGTAAGAGTCCGCTTCCGGTGACCGTAATCTGGAGGTTACCAGCCTGTCCGATGATTAACGGATTCATAAATACAATACCGTCTTCATCATCCAAAGCAGCCAGGTCATCTCCGTCAGCATTGGCGGTTGGCTTGCCATCCGATTCATAATCAATCATATTCCCAAGGAATACCGAAGTCCACCACTTTGAATGGCATGCACCGTTATTGACCAATGTAGTGGGATAAGGTGAAGGAGCATCACCAAAGTCCATTTCCGAAAGGATTTGGAATGCCATTTCGGAGTAGGTATTCGTTGCACTCCAATAAACCGGCGACCAGGCTCCCATTACGCTTCCGGTTACAGCTCGTGTGGCAGCCGCACATAAGGCGGGAACCCTGCTCCTCGAAGCTTCCTGCCACTTCCACTGGGCTGGATTGTTCGAATTATTGGATAGCGATGAAATGTCGATCCAGTAGTTGAAATTGGCTATTAATTGTATAGGAGTGGGAAGGATGTAAGTATATTTGTAAATCATCTCTCCCATACTGTTGAGGTTCCCGGTAGCCGTTTCATTAACAAAAGCCAATGGAACATCTACGCCCCAGGTTTCGGGATCAACCGGCAGGCAATTGACCGTATTGCTGTGCAAACTTAAATGGAACTGCTTGACTCCGGAACCGGCTGCTTCATAGCTTCCATACCAGATGATCCCGGCTAAATTACCTTCATAACTTGTAAAATCATCAGCTCCCACAATGATTTGCAGGTTGTTGCCAACAATGCCGTCATGGCAATGGATGCCCGACAGGCTGCTGTAACTTTGCTGATAGGGCTGCGACCACTGGTATAAATTGTTGATGCTGAATGAGATGGCATGATCTTCGACTTCTCCGTCAGAGGCAGTACCCGTGTAAGTTAACCCTCCCGCTGTACTGAAACGGTACCTTGAGAAATATGGGAACGGAGTGAATGTAGTGGATGCATTTCGTGGAACCACAAAGCTCAGATAATTATCACCGGTGCTGAGTGAAACCGAAGTGAAAATCTGTTCAAAAGCATCATTCCAATCGCCATCGGCATTGAAATCCATCCAGGCGTCGAGTTTTCCGGTGGTTGAAGCATATACCTTGATATTCATGGGGTAACCGGTAACCATGTTGTTGGGCCAGTTATATAAAATGCCATCTTCATCGGCAAGTCCGGTAACATCGTCACCAGAACCCCAGGAAGAAGGCTGTCCGTCAGCTTCACCATCTATCAGGTTACCCAGGTGCATTGTCGGGACAATGAAATGGTTTGCCCCATTATTGGCAGCAAGTGTTGGATAATTGAATGTTGGCGGGCTAACCGGAGCATCTCCCCAATCGTATTGGTAATTCGTGATATTGATCAGGTAATCTTCAACTTCACCGGAGGTTGCAGCCCCGTTATAGCTTAATCCCTGTGTATTGCTGTACCTGATCCGGATATAAGTATTTCCGGCAGCTGCATTTGACGGGATTGTGATGAAATAGGTCCAAAGGCCTCCTGTACCGGCAGCATCAATCAAAACGTGCTCGCCATTATCGGCCCAGTCGCCATCGATATTGAAATCAACCCAGATATTTACATATCCGCCTATTTTAGAGGTAGTTACTCCCCATTGGTAAGTTTGTCCAACAAAGGCGGGATTGGTAAAGGTTAGTCCGTCTTCATCATCTGTATTATTATTGTCATCGCCATTGGCGGCAGCGCCGGGCAGTCCGTTGAGTTCCCAGTCGAGTTTGGTTCCGAGGAAATACCCTGTGGGATTATTCCCGTGCCGTGCCCCGTTCGAGGTAGCCAGGGTCGGATAGCCTGGATCGGGAGCATCGCCCCAGTCGAGTTGTGCCGGGTTTTCAATGTTCACCTGGTAATCCTCAACTTCGCCGTTTGTAGCAGCGCCGGTATAGTTGAGACCCGCAGTAAGTGAAATTCTGAAGCGCATGTAGGTAGTGCCTACCGTAGCACCTGATGATACGGGAAACGTGAGGGTGTTATTGCCATTGAATAATACCCTGTTAGTAAATATTTTTTCACCGGCATCAGCCCAGTCACCGTCAGCATTGTAGTCAATCCACACCTGCAGGTAATTTTGTAAACTGCCGGTATATTTTACTACCATAGTTGTGGTTTGTCCGGTGTAAAGCGGTGTAGTAAATGTTACACCATCTTCATCATCCAGTTGATTGTTATCATCACCCAGTGCTCCTGTAGTCGGTTGTCCGTCGGCTTCATAATCAACAGTACCCATTACGCAGATTGCTGCCGACTGTGAATGGCGGGCGCCATTGCTGGCAAGCAGGGTGGGATAGGGCGAAGGAGCATCCCCGAAATCAATGGTATGATTGGATACACGGAGAAGGTAATCCTCTGTTTCTCCGTCTTCAAACTGGCCGTCCCCATGCCAGTCCGTCTGATTCAACGGGGCATCGGTAATGGTAAACCGGCACCATACATATCCTGTGTTAGGGCCGATCAGGAACGACGGAGGATTAAGGGTTGACAATGCTCCGTTAAATCCATTGGGTACCGGGAAATCAATGAGCACATGTTCAGGGGCCTGTCCGTTAGCGCAGGCTGAACTGCCCGCCCATTGTCCATCCTGGTTCCAGTCCATCAAAACATTAACATACCCCATAGCCTGGTTGGGCATGGTGTTCACCACATGAATGTCAACATTCTGTCCCCAGATGGCCGTTGTGCAAAAATTGCCCAAAGCCACATTCGCCGAATTGGGACATGAAACCACCTGGTTGTTCTGAATGGTAAATGAGGATGGTTTGATCAACCCGGCATCACCATCATTGAAACATTCATCGGCATCATAGGAATTGGGCATAAAAACGGGACACAACCCGGCATTGCCATCGGTTTCGAAATCCACTGCCGGTCCAAATCCGGCTCCAAAATTTGCATGATTGACCCACATTGCCGGTCCGACCGTGATGCAGGTAGGGAATTGACCAACAATTCCGGTGGCTGGATAGGCCAGCGCGCCTTCTGGTGCATCTCCGAAATCCCTGTCGGCAAGATCGGGATTGTAAATGGAATGCAACCCCCAGCAGTCTAATGCAATGGCGAGGTTGGTCTTGGCTTGCTGAACCGTCATCTGGATCATGCCATATTCGCCGGCCATCATCATATTACCCATCGGCACCGTATAAACACCCGGTTCAGTGATCGAAATCACCTGCATCGGTTCAGGGCTGTTCATTGAATGGATGATAAGATCGCCGGGCTCAATCACTTCACTGATACTCAGAACCAGCTCCATGTTTGACCAGTATTCATCCATCGGATTTATGGTAAACGAAAATCCAAAGTTCTGTACAAAGGCCTGCCCGATATATGCCGGTAATTCCATGGTACTCATCGGTGTATAATCAATGTTCGGGTAGAAATATTCGGGTGTTACCATAGGTGTAAATTCGGCGGCCGACATATCAGTGCCGCCGAATGACCATCCCGGATACTGAATGGCATTGAAATTTGACTGGTCAAGTGCCTGGTTGCCGTTGGCTGAAGAAGTCAGTTTGAATGCCCCGTTGTCATTATGAATCCAGAAAATGGTCGTCGAATTCGGATCACCGTTGATCACACGCCGGCTATTGCCTTCATCATACCTGCGTGAGCCCGGGATGTTCCAGTTCCAGGAACCGACCTTGTTGGTCTTGTTTCCTTTATACACCGAAACATTGCCACAATTGGAAGGGTCGCCGCTGAAATCGAGCACAAGCTGACCGCCCGGAGGAACCACGTATTCCTTCCATTCGCAGTATTGTTTCATTGGCGTTACGGTCACATTGCGCGATTCGCAGATGCGGTCGAGGCATGTTTGTTTCCAGGCCAGCCAGAGGGCTACCTGGTTGTCAATATAGGCCTGGCTGTAATAGACCCATTCACCGCCCACTTTATACCATCCCGGCGATGTGGCAGCCCATGCATTAGCCTGATTTTGCGCATAGTTGGCAGAATTTTGCAGGTAATTGTCATACGCCAGCTTGGCGGCAACCACTGCCTCAGGATAGGATGATCCTGCGGTCAGTGCGGCAATCTTTGCTGCAAGGTAGGAATGGACTTCTTTATCGGTACTGATTCCGGTCTTCTTGTCGGCATTCGAATTCACATAAATTGTGGTTTTGTTTTGATTGTCGAGCAATCGCAAGGCATCCACAACATATCCTCCGTAACATTCCAGCAGTTCATCATACATCGATGTGCAGCATGCATTGATGATCAGTTGTTCAAGGTCTCTTAACTCGGTGGGCGACAACACTTCAGCGCCTAACAGGTTAATATCGCCGTCAGCCTCGCCGTGATTGGTCACCATCTTCTGGAAGGTAGCCGGTGTACCGGCGCTCGTACAATTGGCAACGCGGGTTTTAATGTCGTTAAACGATGCAGTAATGGTTGCCTTATCCGCCTTTTTTACGTTGGCTGCCGGAATCCGGTTGTCTTTTCTGGTACCATCATAATAATTAACGATCACATTATCAGGACAATAATTTTGTTTTTCGACCTTGAATTTATAAAGCGCCACCAGATTTTCCCAGTATTTGTCTTTATTGTTGGTGGCATCAACTCCTCCGCTGATCAATATGGCAAATTTGCAGGGATCACATGCTTTTGGGAGGTCGTATTCATAATCGCCTTCTTTTTCATAATACCCTCCTGATTTTCCACCGGGACCTTCTTTGAGTATCAGAATAGAATCAACGGCAATATTAATTATTACCGTATCTTCCGGATGATCGGGGTCAATATAGGGAATATACTCATAGTTTACTATTCCCTTGACGAGGATATAGCCTCCGTCCCAGACATTTGGTGTCGGTGTTGGCAGGCTGCCAAATAGTTTAACGTATGTCTGCGGGTCCATTTTCTGGTCTTCCAGCCAGTCGCCGTAAAACGAGCACAATACATTGCTGCTGGTGTCAGTGTAATACCCGCCTACAATAACCATGTCTCCCTCACTAATGGTGGGGTCGGTGTAAAGCTCAGGAATCGTGTACAAATACGCCTCCTGGATGCCGGAGGTAATATTTATCCGGTAATCCTCAGTTTCGCCCCATGCGTAATTTACACATGCCTGAATTGCTGAAGGAGTAGAAGTTTCCTGGCAAACCACACGCATCATGGTGTATCCGGTCACAGCCTCTCCCGGAATTGCCAACGTACCTGTTTCGATGTGCGGACCATTTGTTGAAGCAGGCGACACATAAACTTCCTCCCCGGCATCTGCAAAATCACCATCCTGATTAAAATCGATAAATATCTTGATGGCATTATGATAACTTCCGCCACAGGTTCCTACTTCAACACTAAAGTCAAAGGAAGCTCCCTGCGCCATATCAGCCGGCAGTAAATCGTAAAAATAATTGCTGTACCGGTTTTGTATTGAACCTGGTCCGGGCGCCAAAGTTGTACAATCAGAAGAATTATTGATTGTCCCGGCAGTGACATTAAAAACTTCGGTATCAATGGTATTGTTGGCCGATGAGGTACACCACTTATTATGCTGCCATGAATTACCTGTTACGGTAACATTTTTAACGGCCGCACCACCGCCCCAATTTGTAATCATGCCGCTATAATCCAGATTATCGGCAGCTGGTGCAAACCTTACGAATATAATAGTATTTGGCAAAGTTGGTACAGCGTAAGGAATATTTAGCGATAAACCAAAACCACCTCCCGAAGTGAGCGAAACCTCAAAACCTGTGGGGGCATTTACCATTACAGGAGCACCTGTAAGATTTGTACCTGAGATTACATAGGTCTTTTCGGCCGAGTTTGACCCTGCGGCTGTATAGCCAAAGTCGAGGGTTGAAGGGAAAACGGATAATGTTGGTTGTGAAGTAATAATCTCAAACTGAATATTTGGCCGGTTGTAACTTAATGCCATATTCGGCGGGTTTTGAGTATCGCTGTTTCCGGCGCGCATTCTGTAGTTTTGTGTTGTTGATGTGTACCTCCATTTAGCGTGAGGCGAAACGTAAGGGGCGTTCTGCGTACGTACGGAAACCAGCAGATTCATCACGCCGCTGTATGGGAATGCATTGATGGGAATATCATACCAGCCGCCTCCGGGCCCGAGATCAATATTCGATATTGAGGCTACGAGTGTTCCCGGGCCTTCCCATAAAGTTCCGGCCAAAACTGAGCCTTCCTTCTCCATAAGCCAGATTTCTGTTATGCCTATGGCATTGGGATCAGAGGCAATATCGTTCCGGTACCACCTGATATTGGTTATGGTTCCCTCCATTCCGATCTCTGAAGCCAGATATAAACTCTGAGACCTGGAATAAATGTACAGATCATTCAACGGGTAGTTTCCCGTTGCCGTGCCTGTGCCGATGGTGATTGTTTCACCACATAAACTTCCTGCGCAAACAAGCAGGAAGAGCAATAAGATGATTTTTTTCATTGTGTAATTTTTTTAGATTGTTGAACATTAAATTCACTTGTGATAAATTAACTATTCTCTAAAAAATGCGATCGTATTTATTGATGAAAGATACGATTTATTGCATTACATATCAAATGTTTAAACAAAAATATTCATCCGGTTGCTGATATTATTTTCATTTATCAGCAGCCTGAATAAATGATAGTCAGGCTGCCTCAGCCCGGCAAAGAAATCCGGTGGAGAGGTAGCCCGAAATGTCTTAATTGATGATCAGTTTTTCAAAGAACACCTGTTTATCCGATTCAATCCGGATAAAATAGATACCCCGTGGTAGGGTTGAGAGGTCAACTTTTGCCGGCAAGTCCAACTTATCGAAATAAACCTCCTCACCATAAGAGTTGAAAACTTTTGCTTTAACAGTGCTTCCAAAGCTTTCGATGGTAATGGCTCCCTGCGAAGGATTGGGGAATATCCGTAAACCGGCATGTGATAAATTACCGGTCGCTGAAGCGGAAATTTTGAGATCCGTTACAGCCGATAAACCGTTTGTTACAAACAAGCCGGATTGGTCTAATAGTGGATCGCAAGTAACTGCCAGGGCGAAGGTTTCACCGTTAGCCTTGCGCCAGTATCTGAAACTAATGGTGCTGTTTTCGGTAAATCCTTCTGTTTCTGAGGTTGTTGGGTCATCAGCCATCATAATCAGCGGTACATTTCCTGCCTCGCCATTTACGATAAATGCACCAGCGCAAAGGCCCGTTTCGGTAAATGCGCCGATGTAGTCGCCGGGTTCAAACATGCGCATACATGCCGGGCCAAAAGCCACAAGATGTGTATTTGGCGATACAGTCAACTCGTTCCATGGTGTGGTTACCTCAAGGGTTGCCGGTTTCTGATAGATAATCTCATCCTTGGTATCAGGATAGGTCAGCGAACCAGCCTGGGTGGTGTAAACATAGTAGGCTTTACCCGTATTGAGGTAATCCAACGTATTGATGTTTAAAGCAGGCCAGAGAATTTCACCGGTTGCAATGCCTTTGGCAACAACAAACCCCGGAAGACTTTCTAAAATCTCTGAAGCCGGGGCCAGGCTGTAAACAGGAATTAAATTCCATCCCTGTGACAATGCCACTGTTTTTTCTGAAATTTCATATCCTGAAACGATCAGTGATACATCATCGGTAGTTTTGATAATATAACCACTGGAAACATCCCAGTTTTTGAGGGTATTGATACCCTGATCAGGCCAGTATGACCCTGAAAGGTTATAAAGCAGGACGAGCTCGCTGACAATAGGTTGAAACATGATTTCAATCTTGGGATTGCCAGGAATGATGCAGGTAGAAATTCCACTCCAGCCGGCGGGAATGCTCAATTCCTGGGTAATTCCAGCAGCCGGCCAGTTGATGCGGCCAAATGGATCATTTTCATAAACTTCACCGGCAAAAAGACCGCTGACATCTTCAAAATACACATTCCCGGCATCAATACTCTTTCCGGCATTGTAATCGCTTCCCCAGGTATTTTCAGGAAAGTTGGCGCTATGGATTACAATATCCTCATTATTATCGATAGTTAAAAGCTGACCACCGGGTTCGCCTTGCTGAAATGTGCAATAATCAAAACTGTTCGATTCATCCACCAACGCTCCTTCGGCAACATAAATTCCATCCAGGTTCATATACTCGAATAATCCGTATTGTGCGGAGATAACGCCATTTTCATTTACTGAAAAGCCATAGAATCCTCTCGACGCACTGTTTTGCGTAACCAAAGCAAGCAGCGAAGGATCGCCTGTTACCATAAATTTACCATCATCATTGACGTTGACGGTTTTTCCGGCCGAAATTTTAAGTTGGCTGTTTCCATCAATCCAGAAAGTTCCGCCACTGTTTACTGAAATGTTTCCCCCGGTTGTCAGAATTTTGTTGGTGGCTTTCAGTGTACCATCATTGATGGTCAGATTGCCATTGATTGTAACATCACCATCCACAAAAACACCACCGCTCCGGTTGATGGTAAGTTCGTTCAGTGTTATTACAGGAAGAATTTCAGACGACAGATTTTCTTCAAAGATTAAATTAGATGAGGGTCCCCCAATCAACTCACCGCTTGTTATCGAAAAAAAGCCGGATAAGGTTAGCGTGTTACTGTTTATCGAAAAATTACCATTGGAGAGATAGAGGGTTCCGGAAATAGCAACGTCATCAGACATCGTCACTCCTGTAGCCCTATTGATGGTCAAATTATTGAGCATCACAGATGGTAGATCAGTGGAGCTTGCATTTTCACGGATTTCGACATTGGAACTGCTTCCTCCGTTCAGACTTCCTGATGTCCGGTTAATAATCCCGTCCATAAAAATGGTGTAATTACCAATATTCAATGCTCCGGAAATGAGGTTTAGCTGGTTTTTGATGGTAAGATTTCCAAGCAGATTAAGGCCGTTCGACCGGTTTAATGTAAGCGTATGCAGCGTAATTGCCTCGATTCCTGTTGCAGCGCCGCTTCCACCAAAGGTGATGATCGACGTATTTCCACCGGTAAGGGTTCCGGTAGTTTTAGATATCAATCCATTAATGGTTAATGTGTTGCTACCAATTGACAGGTTGCCATTCTGCAGTGTGAGGGTTCCGCCTGTTGTGACGCTTCCTGACATCACAACTCCACTTGCGCGGTTGATGGTAAGATTATTCAGAATAATTGCCGGTAAATTTGTTGAAGAGCCTGTTCCACCAAAAGTCAGACTGGAAGAACTCCCTCCGGTCAGACTTCCTGATGATATCGAAATTGGACCATTTAGTGTAAGGGTGTTTGCACCAATCGAAAATGCGCCGGAGGTGAGATATAAAGTTCCGTTGAGGCTTCTGGAAGCATGAAGTGAAACACCATTTCCATTATTAATGATAAGATGGTAAGGCCCACCGGAAGCCGGAAATTCTCCATTAGCTGTTGTCTGGGAAGATGCTCCCTGGTATTCAAGGATTCCCGATGCTCCATACGAAACTGTTCCGGAAATGCTGCTGTTGGAAGATGAATTACTGAACAGCACTAATTTATTATTAACTAAAACTGATCCATTTGTTAAAGTCAGCGTGGAAGCGTTATTAGCAGAACCTACAGTCAACAGGCCGTTTTGAGTGGTTTGAAAGCCGTTTCCACTCGCCTGGGAGCCATTTCGATAAAACGTATAATTGGCCGAGTTGCTGTAGGTTTTTGTCGAGATCATCTGAACACAACCCGTTGAACTACTTGTGGAAATCCCTTGTGAATGCTGGGTTTTAAGTCCTGCACCCGAATTGAGTGTAAAATAACCTGAGCTGTAAAGCGGGTCTCCCAAAATACTTGTTCCCAGGTCGAGTGTGCAACCGGATAGGATTTCAAAACTTATCGAACCTGAAATTAAGCCACCGGTTTTTTCATAAAACATCATACCGGACTTGCTTAACCGGATTATTGCATCATCGGGCTGAGATCCGTTTTCTGTTAAAGTCCCGCCGGATATTTTCAACGAGTCACCCTGAACAATCATCAGGTTATCGGCAGAGCCATCTGTAAGTATAAAAATTCCACCGGTCATCACGAATTTCCCGCCAACGGTCAATATTGTGGTTGCTGATGTGGAAATCTTTAAACCGCCTGAACCGGTAGATTTCATGCGGAAATTCCCGTTGATGGTGGTTAAATTCCCTGAAGTGGTTGCTAATATTGATTGGCTTGGACAGTTCCAGGTGAAAGAACCAAACGCCTGGTTATAGCTCGAAGAAAGGGGATCGGTGGAAGTAACACCCGTAACCTGACATTCTGCATTTGCATTCCAGGAGGCGGTTTCGATGGTGCCGCCATTCCGCGCATGAATATATTTTGAGCCTGATTCGTAAACAATTAAACTGGCCGACTCTTTGTGAACATCGCCATAATTTGTGATGGTTCCAAAAACCTGTAAATCAGTTCCTGTACCATCGTTTATGTCGAGGTCGATTGGGTCGCTGTTTACAATTACGGCACCGTTTATTATAGTCTGGTCAACCTGCACCGTTGCAGTAACCGTAACAGTATGTCCTGCAAGAACTGTGATTACATTGTCACTGTAAGTTGGGAAATATGCTGCATTTACCCAACTGCTTCCGTTAAATCTTTGCCAGGTGTTTGTGTTATTCCAGTCGCCGTTCTGCCTGGTCCTGAAATCGCCAGATGTTTGGGCAAAAGATGTTAAAGCCGGACATATTAAAAGTGTTAAAAAGAAAGTAGTTAAAGTTTTCATAATTTCATTTTATTTGATCATATTCTTATGAATGGTATTAAAAATATTTAAGGTAAAAACCCCCGCCAATCCACCTCATGGCGGATTGGCAGGGATTTTCACTGAACTCCATCCTTGTTTCCGACACCCTCCTGGTTTAGGGGAAGGCTGGAAAGGTGGAGGTTAATTAATCACAAGTTTTTCAAAGAACACCTTGTCCTCTATTTCACCTTTGATAAGATAAACTCCATTGGGATGGCCTGAAAGATCAACTTTTGCAGGCAGATCCATTTCATTCCGGTAAATCATCTCACCAAAAGCATTCATTATTTCGATGTTTGCAGTTTTGATGAAACCGGAAATGGTGAAAATTCCATGGGTAGGATTTGGATAGATTTTTAATGCACTTAATGATGGGCTGTTAAGCCCTGTTGCAGTCATCTTGACTTGTGTAACCTCGGATAATCCGTTGCTTTCGAAGTTGCCTGGATTCATTTCAGGATTGTAGGTTACTGTCAGATCGAATATTTCGCCTGTTGCAGGTCGGTAAAGCTGATACGAAAGTATTTCACTGTTTATAAATCCATCAGTCTCGGGCGAAAGTTCATCATCTGCATTCAGGCTTATAGCAAAAGGAATTGATTTTTCAGTAATTTCAACTGCTCCTGCACATAAACCATCCATGGTAAATCCACCAACAATATCGCCAATCTCAAATGGATTTCCGGTAATGTTAAATGCTACCAGGTGAGAGCCAGGAACATTGATGACTTCATTCCACGGGGTTTTCGATACAGGATCCGTAACACCAGCCTTCATTGGCCAGCATGCGCCTGGCAATGAATAGTTGATGGTTCCCGGGAAAAGCATTCTTACATAATATGCTTTTCCGGGCTTTACACAACCAATGGTGTTAATTCCATAATCTTTCCAGTAAACGCCACCTCCGGCAACCTCCTTGGCAATCTGGAATCCGCCAACTCCGCTGAACAAGGTTTCAATATTATATTCTTCACGGCTAAGCACCGGAATCAGATTCCATCCCTGATGCAGATTGACAACCTTATTCTCAACTTCATTACCACAGATTGGCAAATTTGCATCATAGCTAACCTTAATTGCATAGCCTGAATAGGCATCCCATGTAGTGAGCGTATAGACGCCACCGTCTGGCCAATATACACCGCTAAAGTTGCTAAGAATTATCAAAGGATAGGTTATTGGGTAAAGCAGGCTGCTCAATTCCGGATCATCAGGAATAATGTAGCTGGAAATTCCACTCCACCCTTGCGGAATCTCGATGAGATGATTGGCGATAATTGTGATTACAAATTCACAACAATTTGTACACCCGGTAACGGGATCTGTAAAGCAATAAATAATCAGATAATTTCCGACGCCCATGGAAGGATCAAACCAGTAGAATCCTTCATCAAAGAAAACGCCTTCACCCGAATATTCACCACCCTGAGGATAGGCATTATTCAGCAGAACAGCCGGAGAGTTGAGACAAACCTCGAAATCAGGCGGGCAATCGAGCTGTGGCAATGGTTTTACTTCGATGATAAATTCACAGCTTGATGTGCAAGTTGTACCTGGGGTGCCATAAGTGTAGGTAATTGTTTTGTAACCTACACCGGCAACGGCTGGATAGAATATTCCGCCAGTAACGCCGGGACCGGAATATACTCCACCTTCAGGGGTTGCGCCTGTTAGTTCAAACGGATCATCGTTTACGCATACCGAAAAGTCATCAGGACAATCTGCTGCTATTGCGGGGAGCACCGTGATTACGAAGTAACAGCAATTTTCACAGTGCAATTGCGGGTCAAAATAACAATATTTGATAGTATGATCACCGACACCGGCAAGATTCGGATAAAACTTATTGTCAAAGACGCCCCATCCTGAATAAGTCCCGGGTATTGGCTGGCCTCCGCTCAGTGCAAACGGATCGGTGTCAAAACAAACGGAGAAATCGTCAGGACAAGTAACGTTTGGAAGTGGTTTTACATACATCGGGAATTCACAGCAACCGGTGCATCCTGTTGTTGGTTCGGTGAAACAGTAGTGAATAATGTATGTTCCGGCTCCAATGTCAGGGTTGAACCAGAAATCAGAACCTTCAAAATAAACTCCGTTGCCAGAATATGCGCCACCCAACGGATATGCCTCATCAAGTTTGACTGGCGGGTCGTTCAGGCAGGCCTCCATGAAGGGCGGGCAATCGACCTGTGGCAATGGTTTTACATGAATTACGAAAGTACAGGTTCCGTAACAATTGGTGCCCGGTACAACATAGGTATAGGTTATGGTATGGAAACCAACACCAGCAACTGCAGGATCGAACCAACCACCAGAAACGCCGGGGCCAGAATACAAGCCGCCTTCGGGAGTTGCACCTGTTAGTTCAAATGCCGGGTCTTCCAGGCAAACTGCAAAATCTTCCGGACATTCAACATTAACCTCAATTACGGTAATCTTGAAGGTACAGAAGTTGGTGCAACCGGTATTTTCGTTGGTGTAAGTATAAGTTATGATGTGCTCGCCGGCACCTGCAACATCCGGATAGAAAACTCCTTCGTCGACACCTTCACCTGAATAGGTACCAGCCGGAGGTGTTGCACCGATAAGTTCAAACGGAGGAGTATCAATGCAGATGGTGAAATCGTTTGGACATTCAACCACTGGCAGCGGGAATACATAGAAATTAAATTCGCAACAGTTGGTGCAGCCTGTGGCTGGTTCGGTGACGCAATAATGAATCAGATAGGTTCCAACTCCTACAGCAGGGTCAAACCAATAATTTCCACCGTCGAATGAAACACCCGGGCCGAAATAATTTCCGCCTTTTGGATATGCCGAGTCAAGCAATACTTTCGGGTCGCCTTCACAAGCCTTCATAAATGGCGGGCAATCAACCTGCGGCAAAGGTTTTACATGAATTACGAAAGTACAGGTTCCGGAACAGTTGGTTCCCGGAACAACATAAGTGTAGGTTATGGTGTGGAAACCAACACCAGCAACAGCAGGATCGAACCATCCACCAGAAACGCCAGGGCCAGAATACAAACCACCTTCTGGAGTAGCACCGGTAAGTTCAAAGGCCGGGTCATCAAGGCAAACGGCCATATCTTCGGGACATTCGACATTGACTTCAATTACAGTAATTTTGAATGTGCAGAAATCTGTACAACCAGTCTGTGGATCGGTGTAAGTATAAGTTATTTGATGTTCGCCGGCTCCGGCAATTGCAGGATAGAATTTTCCACCGTTTACACCTTCGCCCGAGTAAATGCCTCCCAGAGGTGTTGCACCGGTCAGGTCAAACGGAGGTGTATCAATACAAACGGTTATATCATTTGGACATTCAACAACGGGTAAAGCATAAACAAAGAACGGGAAGTTGCAACAGTTCTTACATCCTGTTTCCGGATCAGTATAACAATAAGTAATCGGGTAAACCCCAGGGCCTACTGCTGGGTCAAAGAAGTAATTGCCTCCATTAAAAAACACACCGGTTCCTGAATAGACGCCACCTTGTGGAACTGCAGTATTGAGCAATACCGGTGGTTCCCCTTCACAAGTCTTCATAAAAGGAGGACATTGAACATCGGGCAGCGGATTTACATTAACCAAAACTGAGGCCGTCTTTACAACTCCGCCACCACCGGTTACTGTTACAAAATAGGTAGTTGTTACCAAAGGTGTATCCGTAGGGTTTTGTAATGATGAGGTAAATCCAGGAGGATCTGATGTCCATGAATAAATAAACGGTGGACAGCCTCCGCTTACCTGAGCATTCAACTGAACCAGTTCACCAGCACAAACTTCTGACGGTTCGGCGATGGCATTAACAGTAAATGTGCTGGAAATGCTGATAATCGCCGAAAGGCCATTGTTTCGGAATTTTCCATCGCTGTCGGGTAGTGTAGCATTATATTCGACCTCAACCACTTCCTGGGTTCCGGATGATGAATAATACACTTTCCAGATGAAGTATTCTTCTTCATCGAAACCTTCTTTTTGCGGTGTTGTTGGATCATCACCATAAGCCACCAAAACCTGGTTGTTGATGCCGTCCCACATCACAGCGCCTCCACAGGCCTGATTTCCATTATCATCAATATAAAATGTACCGATAAAATCTCCTGCGTCAAGCGGAACACAATGGAATGTAATGTCTTCGGGGATGGCGATGATATGTGTTGCATTTGTTGGTACGAAGCTCCAGTCTGATGGATGGATAATGGCTTTATAATCTTCCACTTCGCCATCGGCTGCCAGGCCGGTGTACGAAAGTCCTCCGGTGGTATTAAACCTGAACCTCGAATAGGTGATGCCCGGATTAATTCCTGCCGGAACGTTAAAGGTTAAAGTATTGATACCCGCAACAAGCAACTGATCAGTAAAAATCTGCTCTCCCGGTTCAGCCCAGGTGCCATTCAGGTTGAAATCCATCCAGGCATTGAGATACCCGGGAACCGAAGCCTTAACCTTAATTGTTGCAGCTTTTCCAACAACAACGGGCACAGCAAAGGTTACACCATCTTCATCATCCAGGTTATTCAGGTCGTCGCCATCAGCATTGCCCGAAGGAAGACCAACCGGCTCGGCATCGATGAGATTTCCCATAAAGGTTACGCCGTCAATTTTATGATGAGCACCATTTGAACCCAGGACTGTAGGATAGGTTGGATCGGGGGCATCACCAAAGTCGTGTTGAATATTTAAAATATCAACCGCATAATCTTCAACTTCGCCGTTAGGCAGATTTCCATTAAAGATATTGGGAGGCAACGACCAGGTACACAGCCGGAACCGTGCATAGGATTTTCCTGTTGTAGCATAAGGTGGAACCAGGAAATTATGGTTAAACATTCCGGTTGTTACCGACAAATTATGGATTATCTGTTCGCCGTTGTCGCTCCAGTCGCCATCGCAGTTAAAATCAATCCAGCCCTGAAGCACTCCTGTGCCAATAACATTAATTTGCAGTACGGCATTTTGCCCGATCAGCAGCGGGGTTAAGAATACAATTCCGTCTTCGTCAGGTAGGCCTGCGAGGTCGTCGCCATTGGCGTTAACATTCGGTTGACCATCTGATTCGTAGTCCACCAGATTTCCAAGCGAGAGATTTACCCACCATTTTGAATGACTTGCGCCATTATTTGCAAGTTTGGTTGGATATGGAGAAGGTGCATCTCCAAAGTCCATTTCCGAAAGTATTTCGAAGGCCATCTCAGAATAAGTATTTGGAACGGACCAGTAAATTGATGACCATGCTGCAGGCACACCCCCGGTAATTGCTCTCTTTGCCGATGAGCATAAAGCAGGTACTCTGCTTCGCGATGATTCCTGCCACTTCCATTGAGCCGGATTATTTGGATTATTTGATCGGGATGAAATATCAATCCAGTAATTAAATGTTGGAAACAATTGCAGCGGAGTAGGGAAGATGTATTCGTACCGGTAAATCATCTCATTCATGCTGTTTAAAACCCCGGTTGCCGTTTCGTTAACCGATGCCAGCAGCACATCAACACCCCAGAATTCAGGATCGGCGGGCAAACAATTTGCAGTGCTGTTGTGCAGGCTTAAGTGGAACTGTTTAACTCCTGAGCCTGGTGCTTCATAGCTTCCATACCAGACAATTCCTGAAATATTTCCTTCATAACAGGTAAAATCATCAGCAGCAACAATAATCTGCAACTGATTTCCAACAATTGCATCATGGGTGTGGAATCCTGAAAGGCTGCTGTATGACTGTTGATAAGGTTGTGACCATTGATACAGATTATTGGTGCTGAAAGCAATTCCATAATCTTCAACCTCACCATCGTTTGCCGTTCCGGTATAAGTTAAACCACCTGCGGTACTAAAACGGTAACGGGCACTGAAAGGAAATGGAGTAAATGCAACAGAAGCATTCCGTGG
>CAJATL010000279.1 GCA_903944895.1 uncultured Bacteroidota bacterium | reverse complement strand
TAAAATTGTTGCATCATTTCCTGCAAAGAATGTTGGCGGCTTCTGGAAGGATAAAATCATGCAATCCGATTTTTCATCATTGTTGACAGGAGCATGAACGGTTATACAAAGTTCGGTAAAACCAGCAGAAATGTCATCTGCTCCAGCGAAATACCGGGCTGATAAAATCGTATCATCATCAAAAGTACCATCGCCTGATGTGGTCCATTTTACCGAAGCATAATTTGTAGCTGAGCCTGCAGTATAAAAACTCGTGTCGGTGCAAACGATGGCATCATCACCGGCAAACGCGCTGGTAACAGTAAAACTCAAAATAAGCTCATCACTTGCGTCAATTTCACAAGGCGAAACAGCAGATCCGACGATCTTAAGTGTTACATTTTCATTGAGATAATCAGATTCCGAGGGCAGATATTCAGCAAATAAAACTGTGGCGTCATTAAATGACCCAGTTCCTGATGTGGTCCACAGAACAGATGAATAATCCGATGCAGTGGCTTCGTTGGCAACAAAATTAAGGCCCTGCTGAATGGAAACGTCAGCGCCGGCATAAACCACAGGGACGGGGCTTAAAATAAGGTTAATGCAATCGTTTATTGCTTCGCAACCGGATTGAGGATTTGCCTCAATACACAATTCAACCGAACCTGAAATTTTATCAAGATTTCCGGGAATATAAATCGCCGAAAGGCTGAACATATCATTAAAAGTGCCATCACCGCTGGTTGACCATAAAAGTGAATTATAATTTGAGGCTGAGGCTTGTAACAAAGCGTTGTTATCCTCACAAATATTCAAATCACTACCTGCCGAAACGCTTGGTGGTTCAACAAAAGTTACAATCAAACAATCCTCATTACCGGAACAACCATTTATGCCAACCCCAACCAAACAAAGTTCTATCGTTTTTTTAATGAGGTCTTCTGATCCCGGATAATAAATCGTACTAGTCGATGATGCATCTTCAAAGTAACCATCTCCGGTACTAAGCCACATCACCGATTCAACAAAGATGGAGCTGCCGGAAATTTCACAAGTCTGGTTAGTGCAAAAGGTTGCATCATTACCTGCAAAAACCAACGAATTTTTCTGGATAAATAAATTCATCAAATCCGAAGCTATAGTTAAACATGGTGAAACAGGAGTTACATCAAGCGTTAAAATTACGTTTCCGGTTTCAATATCCAAAGGTCCTGGAGAATAAACCGGGTTAAGTGAGCTTGTCGAACTAAAAGTACCATCACCGCTGGTTGACCATATGATGTTGGCATCATTTTCTGCGTCACCCGAAAGCTGGTAATTTTCGGCCTGGCAGATGGTTGCATCAACACCGGCATTTGCTGTTGGTTGACTTTGAATTGTTAACACCATCAGGTCGGATGAAGAAACGGTACAAGGTGAGCTGGCCAAAGCCATCATCACCAGATTTACCGATCCTGCAGAAATATCGGAGGTACCCGGCGTGTAAACCGGAGTTAATGAGCTTGTTGAACTAAATGTTCCGTTTCCGGAGGTTGTCCATAAAACACTTTCCTGATTTGTGGCTGAACCCTCCAAAACGTGTGTATTTTCTTCACAAATTGAGGCATCGTTCCCTGCATTTGCAATTGGTGTTTTTTGGATGGTTAGAATTATTGCATCAATGGCTGAAACCGTGCAAGGTGAAATTGCTGAACCTGTCAAAGTTAAAGTAACAGTGCCGATTGAAACATCCGTTGTGCCAGGCGTGTAAACCGGAGTTAGTGCGCTTGTCGAACTAAAAGTTCCGTTTCCGGAAGTTGTCCATAAAACACTTGCCTGATTTGTGGCTGAACCATCCAAAACGTGTGTATTTCCATCACAAATTGAAGCATCGTTTCCAGCATTTGCGGTTGGTGTTTTTTGGATGATCAGGATTTTGGTGTCTGTTGCTGAAACCGTGCAAGGCGAAATTGCTGATGCTGTCAAAGTTAAAGTCACAGCTCCGTTTGTGACATCAGTTGTACCAGGCGTGTAAACCGGATTTAGTGAGCTTGTCGAACTAAATGTTCCATTTCCGGTAGTCATCCATAAAACACTTTCCTGATTTGTGGCTGAACCATCCAAAACGTGTGTATTTCCTTCACAAATTGTAGCATCGTTTCCTGCATTTGCGGTTGGCGTTTTTCGGATAGTAACATTGATGACATCATCAAAAGCTACCGAGCAAGGCGAAAACGGGTTTGCAGTCAGCGTTAAAACTACCAAACCATTGGCTATTTCGGCAACACAAGGTGTGTAAACCGGGTTTAGAATATTTGGATTGCTGAAAGTTCCGTTTTCGGTGGTTGACCATAAAACACTGCTTTGATTCGTGGCGGTACCCGAAAGCTGGTAAGTTTCGG
>CAJATL010000278.1 GCA_903944895.1 uncultured Bacteroidota bacterium | reverse complement strand
ATTTAAACCAGGAAAGGAGGTAAACTTTTTACTAATAATGATTTTACAAACTGCAATCTCGCGGATAGCAATAGCTATGAATAGTTTGCAGCACTTCGGTTATTCGTAAAGTAAAATTTGATTGTTGCGGAATCGCTGGTGGTGGTGGTTATGTTTGTAATAGTTGTGGTGGTTACTGTTGGTGTTTGTCCTGCATCGGTTGTAAACTGAACCTGGCTTCCATAAGCTGTTCCGGCAGTATTTGTCGCGTAAGCCCTCACATAATAAACCGTACTTGCTGTAAGATTTGTGAGATTGCTTGCAAAACTACCGGTGCCGGTTCCATTGGTTGTGTGGCTGCCGGTTATGGTAGGATTAGTACTTGTGCTCCAACATATTCCACGGGCAGTTACTGCAGTAGATCCCTGCGCTGTAACATTCCCGCCGCCGGTTGCTGTTGTTGCAGTTATGTCGGTGATTGTTGCTGTTGTTAGCGTTGGCACCGAACCAGCATCGGCTGTAAACTGCACCTGGTTCCCGTAAGCCGTGCCTGCAGTATTGGTGGCATAAGCCCGGACATAATAAATGGTCGCCGGAGACAAACCGGTAAGGTCGCTGGCAAAGTTACCCAGACCACTGCCGTTACTGGTGTGGCTTCCGGTAATGGTAGGATTTGCACTTGTACTCCAACAAACACCTCGGGCAGTAACCGGAGTTGTACCCTGAGATGTAACATTCCCGCCGCCGGTTGCGGTTGTGGGTGTTATATTGGTAATGTTTGAAGTCGTCACAACAGGCACCTGGTCGGAATTGGTTGTAAACTGCACCTGGTTTCCGTAAGCCGTGCCTGTGTTGTTGGTGGCATAAGCCCGGACATAATAAAGGGTCGAGGCTGTTAAACCTGTGATATCGCTTGTAAAGTTTCCAGTTCCACTTCCATTTGTGGTATGGCTGTTTGCAACGGAAGGATTGGCGCTGGTACTCCAGCAAACGCCACGTGCTGTTACCGAAGAAGTTCCCTGAGCCGTCACATTGCCGCCACCTGTAGCTGTGGTGGTTGTAACATTAATAATTTCAGCAGTGGTAACCGTTGGCATCTGGTCGGAATTGGTTGTAAACTGAACCTGGTTTCCATAGGTTGTACCCGCGCTGTTTGTAGCATAAGCCCGCACATAATAAGTAGTTGCGGGCAATAATGTTGTCAGATTACTTGTAAAGCTGCCTGTTCCTGTGCCATCGGAAGTATGACTTCCTGTAATTGTGGGTGTACTGCTGGTACTCCAGCAAACGCCACGGGCGGTAACAGGCGTGGCTCCCTGGTCGGTCACAATTCCGCCGCCGCTTGCTGTGGTTGTGGTAATATTTGTAATTGTGGCAGTGGTTACTGCAGGCATCTGGCCAACATCGGTGGTAAACTGCAATTCGTTCCCGTAAGCCGTTCCGGCGCTGTTGGTGGCATAAGCCCGCACAAAGTAAATGGTGTATGGGGTGAGTCCGGCAAGCTCACTCCCCCAGCTTCCGGCGCCAGTGCCATTGGTGGTGTGGCTGCCTACAATGGTTGGATTTAACGAAGTACCCCAGCAAACGCCACGGGCAGTAACGTTACTTCCGCCATCGTCGGTTATATTGCCACCGGAGGTTGCGCTTATGGTGGTAATGTTGTTTACCTCCGTTGTTGTTACCACCGGAACTGTAATTTCAGAAGTTGTAAAAGTGATGTCGTTTCCAAAGGAAATTCCATTGGCGCAGCTTGCTTTTACCCGGCAATGATAACTGGTGTTGGGCTGCAAGTCGGTCAGGCTGGCGGTTACACTGGTGTTGGTTGTTCCGGTAACGGTGTCGGGAGTGGTATTTATGGTTTGCCCGTAAGTTGCGGTTGTGCCATATTCAAAAATTACGATGGTGGTATTGTTGCTGGCGTTTACCGTGCCGTTAAGCGTGGCCGCAGTCTGGGAAATATTAGTGGCCGCCAGTGTAGTGGTGGCCGGCAACTGCGGGAGCGTGGCATCTTTTACATTTAAACTGTATTGCGGGCTGCTGCCGTTCATCACAAAAGCACGGATGTAAATTTTGCTTCCAGGCTGCAAACCCTGCAGGATGATGCTGTCGGTTTTTATGGTGCCGGGCGCTCCTTTGGCAACTTTGCTGTCGGCAACGGTTGGCAGTTGGTTGGTTTCGCTGTAACACACGCCGTAATCGGGGTGGGCATCGTCGCTCAGGTCGAAAATCTGCATTTCAACCTTTACTGTGCTGGCATCGCGCACAGTTACGGTTTGGATGTTGCTTTTGGTTACGGTGCCGAAATCGAGTTTCTGGCAGGCGGTTATCAAAACAAAGGCCAGGGCTGCAAAAGCCAGGGCGGGGTAAAGTAATTTGTAAAATGTTTTCATAATTCTTGTTTTTTTAAACCACATAGGCACATAGGGCACAAAGATTTTGCTTTCATATTTTTCTAACTCTATTCTTCCTTTGCGGTTCTCTGCGAATTCTTTGCGTGTCTCTGCGGTAAAAATAAATTTAAACGCAAAGAACCGCAGAGGTAAAATCGCAAAGGGCCGCAAAGAAAATTTTACCCAAATATTTCAATTTTTCTCATTTTTCTATGTGCCTTATGTGCCTATGTGGTTCATTCTTTAATATTCAACCAAAATTAAATGATCCTCCCCATAAAATTCGGGTGTTTGTAACCCGCTTATCCTGGTGGAAGTGGCGGTTACATTGCCGGTGACGTACTTTTTAAGTTCGCCCAGCGTGATCTTTTTATCTCCGTTTTCGTCGGCAGCGCCTTGCAGGCCGGCAGCCAAAAAATAGGTAAACAGCCCGGTTTCGGAAGGATCGTAACCCAGTGAGGTTTCTTCGCCGGTGGACGAATTGATCACCGTAAAGTTAGGCCAGGCAAGCCAGGGCTTCGTGATTTTCACCTTGACCCCTTTTTGGGCAATCAGGTTTTCTTCGGGAATGGTCTCCGTTTTCCGGGAACTTCCGCTAAAGCAGGCATCCAGAATTACCGTAACCGAGCGGGCGCCAAGCAAACTCAGGTTATTGTAAAGTTTGGAAGTGTTGTAACCAAAAGTTTCGAGGTCTTCTTTTACACCGTCGTAAGGGAGCAGGTAGGTGTTTTCGCCGTTTTTGTCGGGCACGCCATGTCCGGAGAAAAACACAAAAACATCGGTCTGGCCTTTGATGATGGCCTTTTGCAGCTCGCCATAATTGGGATTGAAAACCTTGTTGAGTTTGCCGATGGTCACCTCTTCATTTGTAAAAACCAACACCTGCCCGATGCCGAGGATTTTCTCAAAATATTCTTTCATAATCATGGCATCGTTGGCCGAATAAGGCGCGGGAGCCATGTCTTCGTATTTGCTTACGCCGAAAACCACGGCAATGGCATCTTTGCGCCTGCTCAGCGAGGGCGCCACCGACCGGATGTTGATGATGGTGCCCGTGTTGGCGGTAAATTTATTGGACGAATATTCGAAAACCGCGATGTTTTTGGTAAGCGATTCCAGGTCGGCATTGATGGTTACGATGTTGGGCCTGGGTGGTTTCTGGTTAAGTTTAACCGGCAACTGGTAAGCCAGCAAATCGCCCTTGCCTTTGTCTTCGCGCAATTCGAGCAGGACAGGAAGGTTCCCGGCAGTTACAACCCTTTTGTTTGGACTAAGCGTGATAAAGATTTCGCGTACCTCGCCCGGATTGAGGGTTCCAAGCGTACCTGAATTGTCGCGAAGGAAAATGTTGTTATCGTTGGTCGAAACCAAATATCTTGTATTATTCGAGATTCCCTGCCCGGTATTTTGAACCACGATTTTTGCCCTCACCATTTCGCCGGCCTGCAACTGCCCGTCTTCGGTAATGGCGGCGGTGCCTTCACCGGCGTCGAGGATTTCGATGCCCGAGAAGGAGAGTTTTGCGTGCTGGTATTCAAAAGTCTGAAGTTTCAGAAAGGCGGGATCCATATCGTAGCCATATTTTTCGGCAACTTTTATTTCGATTTTATGTTCGGTGGTGGCGAGGCCAATGTCGGTGTTGATGGGGAAAACGACTTTCTGGGTTTCGGTGGGTCTCAACAGCGCGATTTGTTGCTCTTTGCCGATGGTCAGACTTTTGGCGGGCTTGTCGTCAACCAGCGAAACACGCAGATCGTAAGCATTTCCCTTGCCCTGGTTTGTAACCGTGATAGTGATTCCGGCATTTTCGCCGGCTTCCAGAATCCCGTTGCCATTGTCATCTTTAAAAGCTAAATCTGCAAAAAGGTTGGGCGGCAAGCCTCGCGTCGAGATAAACTTAGCCTCTGACATTGCAACCAGCATTTCGGCTCCCGGTGACGGGTTGATGATGATTTGCTTCGGCTTAATGCTTTTTGCGCTTTTAGCACTTTTATTGAGCAGGAAATAATTCACACCCCAGGCCACAGCGCTAACACCAAGACACGACAGAGAATAGGTGCGGAAAGCTTTTGCATCGTCATAAAACTGCTGAGCCTTTGCAGGATCACTTTCGGTGGCATAGCTGTCGAGGTTTGATGCAGCCTTGACATTAAAAACAATGGCACCGGCAATTCCGGCATAGCCGATAGCGCCGAGGTAAAGTTTGTTGCTTCCGCCAACCTGCTTATGTCCGGCTCCGGGAAAGAGCGTGGAATAGCCGTAAGCCTTGCCATAGCTCATGTTGGGCTGCCGCATGGCATAAATATCAATCTGAATTTTTCCCTCCACCACCACCCCATCACGGGAAGTAAACCAGGTGAGTTTATGGTTGGATGAAGGGGCTACATTTTCGATGTCGCCTTCCAGCGAATTCACTTCCAGACGCTTTCCTTCAAAAGTTTTGGGCACAATCCAAACCATAAACCGGTCGGCGGGATCGCAGTTTTGGAAACCATAACTGATTTCGACACGGTCGGTTACAAATTCAAAATCCTTGATGAACACGCTGGCATTTTTAAACTGCGCGAAAGAAGCTGCTGCTGTTATCAGCAGGAAGGAGCAAAGGAGGTATGTTTTTTTCATGAAAGAGGTTTTTCGTTAATACGATTAATGACTAAACCGGTTTCAAAGGTAAAAGATAAATTTATTGAAATGAGAAATTCTTTTTTAAATGGGGATTTTACGTTCGTTAATAAAAAACAATTTTGTGAGGGGGCAGAAAAAAACTACCTGATGCAGTTTAAAACCTAACCTGGATAAACCAGAAATAACAAATAACAAAACTCAAAACTCAAATAATTCCTTGATTTAATTTGAGATTTGTGATTTGACTTTTGTGATTTCTGCCAAAAAAAACATCAATTTCAAAAATAAGGCACTAACAGGTCTTGGAGACCTGGTAAGTTTCACAATCAAAACAATCATTCTTACACAAAAAGAGGCTCCATTCCTGTGAAATGAAGCCTCTTTTAACAAATTGTTTTCCTGAGTGAGATCTCTCTATGAATTTATTAATTCATTGGGTTAACAGGTATTATTTTGCGCAAACCGGAAAAACAATATTTACTGCGCTATTGGTCAGTACAAAATAGGATTTCCCGGGAGCAAGGGTTTGCAGCGAATTTACGCCCATCCCCGGCCAGTAAACTTTCCATCCGGCAACTTCTTTCACCATCACGAGCTGGCCCGGATAAGCGGCAAAAAGCTGATCAACCGGAACAGGACAATTACTAAGAACGGGCATGATATTCCAGCCACTACTCAGCGACAACGACTTGCTGGCTTCAACAATTCCTTTAAACGTTAAAACATCAGGGTTTCTCATTTTAACGATGTACCCCTGACCGGAGTTCCAGGTATTTATCGTGTTAATCGCCTGGTCGGGCCAGTAAACCTGGTTGTTGTTGGTCATCAGAATAAAATTATCAATAACTGGCTCAAAAATATAATTCACTTCCTTGTTCATCGGTATTAAATATGACGAAATTCCACTCCATCCGCCCGGAAGCTCAATATTTTGTTCGGTAACGGCAGGTCCTGGTAAACCGTGTGGTCCGGCGCCTGACGGAATATATCCATGACAAACCGCACAATTATTAAGGGTTCCTTTGTAGCCTTGGAGCGCAATGTTTTGAACGTTGTCCCGGTCGTTGGTTGTTGGAACAACAGCATGTGGTGAACCATGGCATGTGCTGCAATACAAGCCACCATGACCTTTTGAATTGCGGAAAAGCTGGCCGGTATTTTCAGCATAGGCCGGGCCATGGCATTGGATTGATCCGCACGAAGGCTCCTGAAGCCAGGGCTGGCGGCCATTTTCGATGCTGGAAGCAACATTGGCAACCGAACCGTGACAATCCTGGCAAACCATGCCGGCAGCGTGCATCACATCGCGGTAGCATTGTGTATTGGGGCCGGGATGACATTTATAACAGTCGTTTGTTTTGTCTTTGTGTTTATCGTGAATAACTTCTGAAAATGAGCCTAAACCCGGAGTGCCTGGCAATCCCAGCGCATTTGAACCATGACAGCTTGCGCAAAGTATGGGCGTATTATTTGGATTAAATCCTCCATCATCGCTGTGTTGGTTTAAAATTGCATTTTCACTTGTGTGACAACCTGAACTTACACAGTTAATCTCGTTTGAAACCGGAATCACAGGTTGGGTTGATGCAATGAGTTTCCCGGTGCCATCGAAAGCCTTTATCAGCGCCAGTTGGTAAGGATCTTCGGTAACAAGATTTGCATCGGTGTATGGAGTGATGGGAATTCCGTCAACAAAAAAGCTTTTCCCGCTTATGGCCATGTTTCCGCTTAATCCAGCACCGGTAAGCCCGACATTATTGGGCAAATTCACCCCAAAAAGCAGGTTTTCGTAACTCCAGAAATTGGTTTTCCCCACTGAATAGGTGTTTCCCGGAATTTCATAAGTAACTCCAAAACCTGAAGTTACCACTTCAGGCCAGCTTGTTTCGGTGCCTTTTCGTATCACCTCAGCCTTTAAATTATTGTAAGGAGGTAGTACCACAATTTTCGAGAAATCCTTATTGGCGCAGTGCATTCCCAGATCATTCCAGGCAACCACAACAAAATCTTCACCACCGCCTCCGGGTTGTGGAGTATAACCGTGAGGACCGGCGCCTTCCGGGGTTATTCCGTGGCAAACCGAACAGTCGCGCAATGTGCCGGCAAAACCCTGAAGTGCGATATTCTGAACATTATCTCTGTCGTTTTCACTGGGTAAAATGGCATGTGGCGAACCGTGGCAGGTGCTGCAAAACAAGCCACCATGACCTTTTGAATTGCGGAAAAGTTTACCGGGTTCTTCAGCGTGCGATGGCCCATGACATTCGACGGCTCCGCAAGATGGCTCCTGAAGCCAGGGCTGGCGGCCATTTTGAATGGTAAGCGCAACATTTGCCACCGACCCATGACAGTCCTGACAAACCATTCCTTCGGCATGCATCACATCGCGGTAACATTGCGCATTTGGCCCCGGATGACATTTGTAGCAATCGTTGGTTTTATCGGCATGTTTGTTATGCATGGCTTCCGAAAAGGATGGAACCCCCGGAACTCCAGGTTTACCTAAGGCGTTTGAAGAATGGCAGTTGGCACATAAAATCGGTGTATTGTTTGGATCAAATCCACCTTCTAATTCATGTTCGTTTAAAATTTCGGCTTCGCTGGAATGACATCCGGAACTTACGCAGTTCATTTCGTTGGAAACCGGAATAACGTTTTGTGTTGATGCAAGCAAGATTCCGTTTCCGTCGTAAGCTTTAACGAGGGCCAACTGGTATGGATCTTCGGTAACTAAGTTGGCATCGGTGTATGGTGTAACCGGGACACCTTCGATGAAAAATGAATTTCCACGGATGCCCATTTGTCCGTTTAAGGCGGCGCCGGTAAGCCCGACATTATCTGGTAAATTAACCCCAAAAAGCAGGTTTTCGTAGCTCCAGAAATTGGTTTTTCCAACAGAATATGTGTTTCCCGGAACCTCGTAACTTACCGAATAGCCGGTGGTAACAATTTCAGGAGAAGTTGTTTCACTTCCTCTTTTGATGAGATAAGAGGTAAGATTGTTATACGGAGGTAGTACGGCAATTTTAGAAAAATCCTTGTTGCTGCAGTGCATTCCAAGGTCGTTCCAGGTGATTACGATGTAATCGCTGATTTTTGGGTTTTTGGATCCAGTCATAGGTATGATCAAACTGCACAATAACAGCGAATAAATAAAAGTTTTTGTTTTCATCTGACGCATTTTTAAAGTTTAACTCTTAAATAGAAAGAAGTTCAAAAGTACTTCAGGTAATGAGCGAATTATCCTCACACTTAGCAGTTTGTTTAAAATCTAAATAGTAACATCATTTTTTTGTGATATTGATGCATTAGAAAATAAATATGCCTGGTACGAAATTTTGTGGAATAAGGCAGGATTAAAAAAGGCTTCATTCCTGCGAATGAAGCCTTTTTTTGGTGCTCAGAATATTTTTAATGAGGAATTTACTTTTTAACCTTATCCGTCAATTCCTTCATTTTATTATTATTAATAAAGGCCAAAACAAGGATAACACCCAAAATTGCCATCGAATAATACACAAAATCTGGTATCGGCACCGGGTCACCGGAAGCGTAGGAATGTAGTCCTGACAGGTAATAATTTACCCCAAAATAGGTCATCAGCACTGAGCTGAATCCCAGAACAGCCATAGCATTAAACAGGTAACGACCTACGGCGCCGGGTATAAAATTAAGATGGCTTATAATAGCGTAAACCAACACTGTAACCAATGCCCAGGTTTCCTTGGGGTCCCATCCCCAGTAACGTCCCCATGATTCGTTGGCCCAAACGCCACCTAAAAATGTCCCGATGGTCAGCATGTACAAACCAATAGTAAGTGTGGCTTCGGTGGTCAGCGAAATTTCACGGATGGTCAGGTCGAAGCTTTTGAGGTTCTTTTTATTCTGGAAAATCATCAGCATCAGGTTAAATAAACCGAGGATGGCACCAAGGCCAAAAAACCCGTAACTTGAGGTGATAATCGCAACGTGAATGGTTAACCAGACCGATTTCAATACAGGCACGAGGTTGGTTACTTCAGGATTCATCCAGTTAAGGTGAGCCACCATCAGCGTAAGCGAGGCTAATACAGTTGTTGCGGCAAGTGCAATATTCGATTTCTTAACCAAAATAAAACCTGCCAGCATGGTTGCCCACGAAATAAAAACCATCGATTCGTAACCGTTGCTCATGGGCGCATGTCCCGAAATATACCAGCGGGCAGCCATGCCGAGCGTTTGGGCAAGAAACGCCACCGACAGAATTCCGATAAATATCTTGTTCAGCAGCTCAATTTTAATTTTTGGCTGAACAAGATTTACGAAAAGCAGCACCAAAAACAAAACTCCAAACAGGCCGTAAAATTTAAAAAGTCGTTCAAAAATATCGGCTTTATTATAGAGCATCTCTATTTTGAGTTTGCTGTTTGAGGCCAGAAAGTGTCCGGCATATTTATTCTGGTACATTTTTATACCGTTAACGATCTGATCAGCACCCGAATAATTACCGCTGACGAAAGCTTCATGTAAGGCTTCGACATAAAGTGATGTTGCATTTTTGATAAAGATACTATCCTGAGCTGGAACATCTACCACCTCATCGGCGGGCTTAAACCATGTGCCGATCGGGTCGTTGCTTTTCGGGAAAAAAGTTAAATAGGAGCCAGAATAGATGAGGTAAAAAACATTTACTTTTTCATCAGCTTTAATAATCTCTTTATCGAGCCTGGTCTGATCGGCAGGTTTCTTTTTATAAGCTTCATCAACAAGTTGCCCAAGCAAATAGTTGTTATTGCGACCCTGATCAAAGAAATCGGTGAATGCAGCATAATTGCTGTTGATGTTCAGGATTTTCTGTAAATCTTTGTTGGTTACTTTAATGAGAGGCACATTCCGCCAGACCTCGGGTTGTGAGATGATTCCGATAAAAACCTGATCGGAATTTAAACCCTCCCAGGTACTTTTACCCGAAAACTTCCTGAGTAATTTGCTGCTGAGCGTATTTACAGGCTCAAGCCGGCCGTTTGTTCCCAGGACAATGATACCAGCAAATTTTGCCGCATGGTCCTTATCAACAACTTCAATTTTAACGCCGTTTACAACCTTTGTTTCGCTGGCACCAAAAGTCGTGGCTGAGATCAACATTAGCGGAATGAGCATCGAAACGATGGCTGAAGTTCGTTTTGAATGTGTTTCGCCGATTTTCCTGAGGGTGTGGCTAAACCTGCTTCTTTTGCTGAACAGGGCGAAAATCATCCCAAACGACATCAAAGCATACCCAAAATAACTTACTGCCGTTCCCAATCCATCGTGATTTACAGAGAGGATTGTTCCTTTTTCGTCGTTATCGTAGGATGATTGATAAAAGCGATAACCCCGGTGTTTTAAAATATGATTCATGTAAATCCTGAAGTCGGTTTTTTTATTCTGCGATTCATCAATAAGCGTTACTTCGCTGGCGTATGATGAGGGGCTTTTAGAGCCAGGATAGCGTTCGAGGATAAATTTGTTGAGTTTAATTTTGAAAGGAAGCGACATCACAACGGAGCCATAAGATAGATTAACCCATTGACCGGCAATTTTAACAGGTGTTGTTTCGCCAACGGCACCCTTTTCGCCCCAAACAATAACTTCTTTACGCTCGTTACCGGATTTTACTTCCAGAACAAGGGCATCAGCGCCATCGGTCTGGGCACCTTTTGGCGACCTTACCGGCCTTATTGCTGCGCTCGATTCAAACTGGCTTACAACCAGGTTTACGCCTCCAAGATTGTAGATCTGTCGGGGAAGAAACGGTGTAATTTGTCCTGCTTTGATGGTATCGCCGGCCTGACCGTCCATGCTCATCGAAAGAATGTCGAAAGGAGCCACAAGGAACAATGAGCCATTTTGCATCATTAAGTTGGCTGTATTTAAAGCCTGTGCATTGTTAAAAGTAAGGTTGAAATTGCCCAGATCAGCAGTTTCATTTTCTTTTAAAGTTATGGATCTCCGGTTCATTCCTTCCATTACCATCATCGAAACAACCGGAAAACCTTCGGGGGCTTTGATGATTTCGACCGTTGCGTTTGGAACAAAATCGAGGGTTTTTACCTCAAATTCCTGATTATTTGCATCAAACGAAAATGAAGGCCTTGGTTTACCGTAATCAGCCATCAGAACGGGTTTCCTGATACTCACGGATTGGCCGCTTTCATCAAACTTTGCCGAAATATAGGTCTGATCGGTAACAATATAATTGGAATCCATACCCTGCCTGATGTGCATTGATCCTTCAAATCCGAAGTATCGGGTAATACCGGCGCCTATCAAAATGATGATAAATGAAAGGTGAAAGAAAAAAATGACGTATTTCTTATTTGCCCAAAGCTTGTTAACAATGAGGCTTCCAGCAAGGTTAACTGCCAGGAGAACAAGGAGAAACTCAAACCAGAATGCCTTGTAAACTGCAATTTGTGCAGCGGTGGTTCCAAAATCGTTTTCGATAATTGTTGCAAAACCCGCCGAAAATGCGAAAATTGACAACAATATTACCGTTAACTCCATCGAAAACAGATAATTAAATATTTTTTTCATAGAGAATTATTAAAATTAATTATTAAAAAACGTAAGTTTTTTTGGGGGGCAAAGATACAAATGAAACTATTGTAATATGTTTTTTGGGTTTCTATTAACGATGTTTTAACAATGATTTTAATTTCATAACCTAAATAAGAATAGTTTCGATCCAATTCCAGGATTACGTGACGAGGCGAAACCTTTTAATGCCCCAAACGATAGCACTGGTAGCAAGCATGATAGCAACGAACCACAAAATAAGCTGGAGAAAAGGTTGGGTCCGGTAAATTTCGGTGGCAATGTTGCCAATGATCAGCCACTGGACAACATAAAAAACCGTAACATTTTTTCCGACCCATCGCAGGTAAACAAAAACATTTGAATTCTTAAAAAGTTGATCAAGATAGTCGAAAAGAATAAGCCAGAATACCAGGAATGCGAATGTCCATAGAACAAAGAGGAGGTTGTGATGATAATAAACTTCGAGGATGTATGAAATGCGAAAGCCAAAACTGAAAGTAAAAATCAGTAAAAAAAATGAAATGACAAAAGTGTAATTAATGAATTTGGAGGTTATTGGTGGAATGAATTTTTTCTTCATCAGGAGGGGTAAAGTAAAACCCGCCAAAACATAAGTCATCCAGGGTAAAACCGGGAAATACGACCATGGATAAAAACCTGAAAAATATGGAAGCGTGTATTTGAAAATCTGATTTTCGCCCGAATACTCAGGCAAAAACCTGTTGAGACCGCCAAAAACCAATATGGCAATGAGCCAAAACAACAGTTTTTCTTTAAAAACAAGTGTAAGCAGCGAAATTAAAATGATACTGAAACCCGCCAGGAACAAGATGTCGACACCAAAAATATATTGCCAGGGATTAATATCCAGGTTTCCCTGGAAACTTTTAATGAGCAGATTAGCATTCATGCTGACATTCAGGATTACACCCAGCAAAATCAGTTTTGTGCCACGCCACAGGCTTACGGATAAATGTTTGTTTGAGAAAGCTAAGAAATATCCCATCACAGCCATAAAAACGGGTGCAGCAGGAGGCCCTCCCAGAAAAAGAGAAATCTTCCCAACCATGCTACCGTAAATCAATTCGTTGGCAAATAGTTCCATCAGGTGAACCTGAACCATCAGAATTACGGCAACACCTTTTATTACATCGGGTAAACCGATGCGCTGGCTTGTCTCATTTTGAATCTGTTGTGTTTTCATAGCTTGTTTTGATTTAAATCAAATTTCGTGATAATAAAATACCCTGGTTTAAAACCCGCCCTCATAGTTAATGGAGCAAACCTACACTAAAAATTTTCAAAATAACAGACATCATAAAATCTTGTACAATTATTATAAAATTCCATAACAGATTAGGCGCCTCGCTGGTATAGTTTTGCCACTTCATATTTCATATTAATGTTTAATTTAAAATTTGTAAAATGAAAAGGTTAGTAAAATTTACTCAAATGATGGCAGCAATTACTTTTTTTGCCTGTCTTTTTAGCTTCACAAACGCTGTTGCACAAACAGTAACTGTAACTTCGCCCAACGGTGGAGAAAACTGGACCGCCGGAACAACAAATACAATAACATGGACGAGTGACATCGTAGGCAATGTAAGGATTTCTCTGTTAAAAGGAGGAATCCAGTACTCTTTAATTTCATACAGTACACCTAATGACGGCACTTTTGATTGGTTAATACCAGCCGGGATTGCTTCAGGTACCGAATATACCGTTAAAATCTCAAACTGCACAAATACAGCCATAATCAGTGATGTAAGTGATGCAGCATTTGCAATTGTAAGTGGAAGTGGCAGCAGTGTTACTGTTGTTGCACCAAATGGTGGTGAAACATTTACTGCCGGAACAACAAACACAATTACCTGGACAAGCGACATTACAGGCAATGTCAGGGTTACTTTATTAAAAGGCGGAGTGCATTATTCGCTGATTTCTGCCGGAACAGTTAATGACGGTAGTTTTGATTGGCTCATTCCTGCAGGCCTTCTTGCAGGCACTGAATACGCTGTAAAAGTAGCCAGCAGTCTTAATCCACTACTTTTTGATGTAAGTGATGCGAATTTCGCAATTATTGCCGGTGGTGGAACTACAGTTGCTGTAACCTCGCCAAATGGTGGTGAAGCGCTTACTGCCGGAACTACAAATACGGTTACCTGGACCAGCGATATTACCGGAAATGTAAGAATTACTTTATTAAAAGCTGGCGTGCATTACACACTGATTTCAGCAGGCACGCCTAATGATGGAAGTTTTGATTGGCTCATTCCGGCAGCATTGCTTTCGGGAACAGAGTACACAGTAAAAGTTGCCAGCAGCATTAATCCTCTGCTTTTCGATGTAAGCGATGCTAACTTTACAATTACTTCGGGTAGCGGAACTACGGTTGCGGTAACCTCACCAAATGGTGGTGAAACGCTCACAGCCGGAACTACAAATACAATTGCCTGGACCAGCGATGTTACAGGAAATGTAAGAATATCCTTATTAAAAGGTGGACTGCATTACTCACTGATTTCGGCAGGTACAATCAATGATGGTAGTTTTGACTGGCTCATTCCAGCCGGCCTTCTTGCAGGTACCGAATACACAGTAAAAGTAGCCAGCAGCCTGAATCCATTACTTTTTGATGTAAGCGATGCCAATTTCTCTGTTGTTGCCGGTGGTGGAACTTCTTTACTTGTTACCGCACCAAATGGTGGTGAAGAATTTGCTGCTGGCACAACCAGCACAATAACCTGGACCAGCGATGTTACTGGATATTTAAGAATAATGTTGGTAAAAGGTGGGGTTGATTTCGCTTTAATTTCTGCAAAAACCACAAATGATGGCAATTACGACTGGGCAATCCCTGCCGGCATGATTTCAGGAACCGACTTTACTGTTAAAATTTCGAGTTGCCTCAATACAGCCATTACTGATGTTAGCGATGCAAACTTCACAATTACTGGTGGAAGTGGTAGTTCGGTAACAGTAGTTGCTCCAAACGGCGGTGAAACTTTTACTGCCGGAACGATCAATACGCTGACCTGGACAAGCGACATTGTCGGAAATGTAAGAATCTCATTATTAAAAGCGGGATTGCATTACGCACTCATCTCGTCAGGAACACCTAATGATGGCAGTTTCGACTGGATGATTCCTTCAAGAATGGCCGCAGGAACCGAATATACTGTTAAGATTTCAAGTAGTGCGTATCCATTGGTTTTTGATGTTAGTGATGCAAACTTCTCAATTGTTGCAGGTAGCGGAAGCACCTTAACCCTGATCGCTCCGAACGGTGGCGAATCGTTAACAGCCGGTTCAATAAACACCATCACCTGGACCAGTGATATTGTTGGCAGCGTTTGCTTAAGTTTGTTAAAAGGTGGAGTAAGGTATTCCTTAATTGCTGGTGTACTTCCAAATAGTGGAGCCTTCGATTGGCTTATTCCAGCCGGAATAGCAGCAGGCGAGGACTATACTGTTAAAATTTCAAGTTGCTCAAATTTACTCCTCACCGATGTAAGCGATGCCAGTTTCTCCATAGTGCCGCCGACAAATGTAAATTCCGGAATAACTCAAAATTCAGAATTAAAAAGCAGTATCACCGATCAAATCAATGCTTCACCTGTTTTGAGTTTATATCCTAACCCGGCAGTTGATGTACTAAATGTTGTTTCCGATCGTGAAATGAATCATGTTTGGATGCTGAATAACCTGGGTCAGATTGTTTTTGAAGATGCTTCAAATTCAAGCCAGTTGCAGCTTAATGTACGTGAATTTAACAAAGGCATCTATTTTGTAAAAATCGAAGCCGAAGGAATTTTCACTACACATAAAGTGGTTTTAAAATAAAAGTTTTAGTTGGGTTTTAGAAGGCTGTCCCGGAATTATGGGGCAGCCTTTTTTATTTCCCGCAAATTCATATATTTCCTGTAATTGTCTTTAAATGGATCATTTTCAACAAACAGGAAGTTGCTTTTAGAAATTATGAGTCAGTTCAAAAACAGATGATTTTGGGCTTTAGCCCAATTAATTACATATTCAACGCCTTTTTAGACCAGTCTCAATTATGAATTTTTTAAGCCGTTTTGTTTCTGCCTATCCGGCTGCCTAATCTGGTTTTGGTTTTACCTGCAGATTTTAATGTAGCAGGCTTTCAGCATGTGGAATCAGACAATTTCTCCAATTAAAACCATCCGAAATCTACATAAAAAAATCAGAAGTATTGATTCTCAAATCCGTTTCGAGAACCTTATCAGTCAGAAGGGCTGAAACACCACAACCCAGGGCAACGCCCAATTGCCGTCAAGTTAAGCCCAAAAACCTGAGATTTTCCATAGCCCAAACCTTCAGGTTTGGGATTATTTGAATCCCCAACCTTATGATGGCAGGGCGTTTACGCCCTTTTTTCCATAAAGCGATCCTCCTCGGTTGAAGGTCGTAAACGACCTGACATAAAAGGCTTCCCATCTCATTTTACCCAGGGCTGAAGCCCTGGGCTATGGATACAATTCCATGACAAATGTTAATATCATCTCTTAACCTGACGGCTATGGGCAACAATCCGGTAATTCAAAATCCGGGAAAAGCCATCAGTCTGTAGGCCTGACACAAACTATTGCGATTTAATAAATGAGCGACAAACTTGCCTGCGAAGTAGTAATTTATAACTGCAGAAAATAATGCCAGTTAGCAAAAAGAGTCCGGAAGTTTGAATTTTACCGCTGTCAGCGGTTTTTCTCAATTCCCCGACTCAAGCCAGCTCAGGAATTGAGGGGTTTTTTCTTTGCTCACGATGATCGTTTCTTTAAACGGCACAACGATATTTACCGAAAGTTTTCGGGAGAAATAACGCGAAGCATCTACAACGGCTTTCCGGTTGACCAGGAATTGCCGGTTAACCCTGAAAAAACCTTTGCCTGTAACGTGTTCGAGGTCTTCAAGATTCTTACCAACGGTAAATTCCCTTTTGTCGAAGGTCAACAGGTGAGTGATCTCATTTGCGACATAAAAAAGAGCAATTTCATCGGTTTTGATGGGGAGGATTTTGTCTTTATAATTGATGAGAATGCTTGTTGTTACAGGCGTCGAATTCATCATCAGCGCTTTTAAGACGGTTTCGTACTGAACAGCACTGGTACTAAAAGTATGTTGTAACTGATGATATTTATTCAGGGCCACCTCAATGGCTTTTGTGGTAAATGGTTTCAGGATATAGTCGATTACATTGGTTTTAAAAGCATTAATGGCGTATTCATCAAAAGCAGTACAAAAAATAATAGGCGCCGTAATTTTTACTTTGGCGAAAATTTCAAAACTAAGTCCGTCACCCAACTGGATGTCACTAAAAATCAAATCAACATCGACCTCCTTCCCGAAATAATTCAACGCCTCCTTTACTGAACCTAAAAACGCTGTTATTTCAGCATTAGGCTCGATGGTCTGGATAGTCGCAGCAAGATCGTTTGCTGTGAGCTGTTCATCCTCAATTATTACTATTTTCATTGGAGAGTATTTTTATGCTCACCGAAAATGCTTTTCCATCATTTTCGATGATCAATTCATCATTTGAAATAATCCGGTACCTTTCTGACAGATTGGATAATCCGCTTCCTGTAGAAGCCTCGGTTGTTGATTTTAGCTGCAGGTTGTTTGTGACTTTTATCCTGTCGCCATCATTTCGAATCGTGAGCGTGAGCGGGGATTCTCTGGTAAGTTCGTTGTGTTTAATGGCATTTTCGAGCAACGGCTGTATCGAAAAAGAGGGAACAAAACCGTTTATGGTTTTATCGTCGTCAATCGAAATTTTGTAAGATAACGATTCGCCAAACCGGATTTTTTGCATTTCGAGATAATCGACGCAAAGCTTTATTTCATCCTTCAAAGGAATTTTCTTTAAATTGTGGCTTGAAACGGAAACCCTCAGAAAATCGGATAAGCGAATCAGATATTCTTCACCGGCCTGAGGATTGATTTTATAAAGCGATTTCAATGTATTGAGCGCGTTAAATAAAAAATGCGGGTGGATTTGCTGCCGCAGCAACTGGTTTGCTGCTTCTGACTGGGCTGACTTGAGCCGCGAAAACTCAATATCTGCCTTGTTTTTGAAATGAAAAATAATGAAATAGTCCTGCACGGTGATAATTACAAAATTGATAACCAGGATTAGCAGGGTAAGATTAAGCAGGAATAAAACATTCAGTAACCGCTCGTTAATTAAGGCAATGCCTATAAAAAAAACGCCATCCACAATTGCATTCAGTGCGAAACTCAGGAAATAGCGCCATTGCCTGAAAATGGATGACCGGATATCATACCTTTTCTCCAAAAAAAGCAATACCCCAAGATTGATAGAACCTTTGAGCGATAGCGAGATAAAAACAAAAATACTGTAAAATATCACCTCTTTTAAAACTACAATATCTCTAAAGATAAAAAGAACGGTGAAAACCATCGAAAAACTGATGGCAGCCATGAGGTAGTTCAGCCGGATAAGACTTTTTACAGGAAAATTGGGTGACTTCATGCTGCAAAATTAATTATTTGGAGCTGGTTTGGATATTCTAAGCTGGTAAAACGGACAAAGTAAGGGTTGAAAAGGCAAGAGGATATTCTGAGTTTTAGACTTCCTAACCCCTTGCAGCGTGCGTTGTCGCATTTATATTCATTTGATTGTTTGATCTATTGAATAAAATCGAGTAGGAAGTGAGGGATTATTTCCCTCACTGTCCTCTCACACCACCGTACGTGCCGTTCGGCATACGGCGGTTCGTAGAGTTTAGAATTTTGTTCTTGT
>CAJATL010000277.1 GCA_903944895.1 uncultured Bacteroidota bacterium | reverse complement strand
TCTGCCCCTGCCATAGGGTAATGGGCTGGGGTGAAAGATAAGCGTACCATACAACGGCTCACGCAGTCGCTCGTTACTTACTTTTTCGGTAAGACCGGGGTTTTTAAACCCCTTTTAAATCCTATTTAAATGCCATTATTATATACATAACTCCCGGTACTACCATTCTCAGCACAGCATCTTTCGGTTCAAAAACGATCATTAAACCACTCAATCCACAAACATTCAATTTGTTAATATATTTTTTACAAAAACTTTTTACGCTGCCGATGCAAAAAAGGTAATTTCATTTTTTAATCAACCATGTATTGTTTAATTTTTAATTAAAAATAATGAACAAAACTTAGGGGCAACTGTTTCTATGAGAAAACAAATCGAAAATCATGAAAACATTTATAGTAGTAATAGCAATTGCTGTATTTTTAGTAGTACTATTTCAATCATTCACCATTGTGTCTGCAAATAAGACGGAAGAGCAAAAATATACTGTAATCCTTAACGACAAGGATTTCGAAATCAGGTTTTACCCCTCTGCAACAGTTGCAACCATTCATTCGGATGCAAAAACATACAAAGATTTGTCAGGTCCGGGTTTTCGTAAATTGGCAGGCTATATTTTTGGTGGCAATGAAACGAATACAAGTATTTCGATGACTTCACCTGTGCACATGGACGTCAACGATTCTGTTTCCAGTATGAGTTTTGTTATGCCGTCTTCTTACAATGAAGAAAATCTGCCAAAGCCCAATGACCCTGGCGTGATCATACAAAAAACCCCGGATGAATACGTTGCTGTAATCCGGTTTGGGGGATATGCATCTGATAAAGATTTAGCGTTTTATTCGGCTAAGCTGAACGATATTCTGAAAGAAAAGGGCATTACCTCTTATGGAAATTTCAGATTTTTGGGTTACAATCCACCTTTCCAATTTATCGACAGGAGAAACGAAATTATTGTTTCGGTAAAATGGGAAAAGTAAATCATGCAACAATAAATTATCCTTTTGAAAGCTTTGCCTGCCATTGTTTTAAACTCATTCATACATTTTTTCAATATGCCAACTTATTTCATAATCGGCGCTTCATCAGGAATCGGCAAAAAGCTTACCGAAAACCTTGTTTCTTCGGGGAACAGGGTGATTGCCACTTACTTCAAAAATAAACCTGAAACTAATTCAGGGTTAGCGGAGTATCAATATCTGAATGTACTTGACGAAAATATCGCACTCGATTTCCTGCCCGATACATTGAACGGTTTGGTGTATTGTCCCGGAAGTATTAATTTAAGGCCTTTTGAACGAATAAAACCAGACGATTTTGTTGATGATTTTAAACTGCAGGTCACAGGAGCCATTAAATTGATCCAGGCGGCAATGTCGCGATTGAAAAAAGCCGGAAATGCTTCCATTGTATTATTTTCGACGGTTGCTGTTCAAACAGGCTTTCCTTTTCACACGCAGGTTTCGGCTTCAAAGGGTGCTATCGAAGGTTTAACCCGGGCTTTGGCAGCAGAATTTGCTCCAAAAATTCGCGTAAATTGTATCGCACCTTCATTGACCGATACTCCGCTTGCTGCTTCGATTTTAAACACCGACCAGAAACGGGAAGCCAACGCATTGCGTCATCCTTTAAAAAAAACCGGTACGCCCGTTAATATTGCTGACATGGCAGAGTTTTTACTTTCGGAAAAAGGCAGTTGGATTTCAGGACAGATATTTCATGTTGACGGTGGTCTGTCGTCACTAAAAGTTTAAAGGATGAAGATTCTACTCACAGGTGTTACAGGATATATTGCCCGGCGACTTTTGCCGGTATTGTTGCAAAACGGCCACCAGGTGGTATGTTGTGTTCGGGATAAAAAACGTTTCGATACAAAAAATTATGCCACCGAAAAAGTAAGTGTAATCGAAGCTGACTTTCTGAAAAAAGATAGCCTCGAAAGTATTCCGAACGACATTGATGTTGCTTTTTATCTCATTCATTCAATGTCAACACAAACCGGCGACTTTGAAACCATGGAGCAGGTTTGCGCCACCAATTTCCGCGAAAGGATACAAAATACCTATGCGCGGCAGGTAATTTATCTAAGTGGAATTGTGAATGAAACGGAGTTGTCGAAACATCTGTCGTCGCGAAAAAATGTTGAAAGTATTCTTTCGGAATCAACTTTTGCCCTCACCACATTAAAGGCAGGAATTATCGTAGGTTCAGGCAGTGCCTCCTTCGAAATTATCCGCGATCTGGTTGAGAAACTTCCCGTGATGGTGGCACCGCGCTGGCTCGAAACAAAATCCCAGCCTATCGCCATCCGGAATGTTATCGAATTTTTAACCGGCGTTATTGGCAAGGCCGAAACTTTTAATAAAAGCTACGATATCGGTGGACCGGATATTTTAACTTACAAGCAGATGCTTTCGCGCTTTGCTGCAATCAGAGGGCTGAAGCGAAGAATAATTGTTGTGCCTGTGATGACTCCTAAAATATCGTCGTATTGGTTATATTTTGTAACAGCCACATCGTTTGCTTTAGCTAAGAATTTGGTAAACAGCATGAAAGTAGAAGTAATCTGTTCACCGAATAATTTAGCCTCCATGCTTGGGATTTCATTAATTGATTACGACACCTCCATTAAACTGGCTTTTGATAAAATTGAGCAAAATCAGGTTGTGTCGAGTTGGAAAGATGCGCAATCAAGCGATCTGCTTCAAAGGGGCATTTCGCAGTTTATTGAAATCCCGGTAAATGGCTGCTTTAAAGATGTTCGCAAAACCAAAGTTAAGAATAGCCGGACTGCAGTGAACAAAATTTGGGCGATTGGTGGTAAAACCGGATGGTATTACGGAAATTGGCTATGGGAATTAAGAGGTTTTATTGATAGACTGGCAGGCGGAGTAGGAATGCGCAGAGGCAGAAAAAGCGGTACCGAAATATCTGCCGGCGATGCTTTGGATTTCTGGAGAGTCATTTTTGCTGATCGTGACGAAAAAAGATTATTACTGTATGCCGAAATGAAATTACCGGGCGAAGCATGGTTGGAATTTAAAATTGATGAACGCAATATCCTTACTCAAACAGCCACTTTCAGGCCTTTGGGATTGCCTGGCAGGCTATATTGGTATGCGGCTTTACCCCTTCACGGTTTTATTTTCAGCGGAATGATCAAAAAGATTGCATCCGGTTGAATATGAAGACGGAAGAGTCGGGAGACGGAAGACGGGAGCCAGAAGATGGAAGTCAAGACTCGGGAGACGGAAGACGGAAGACGGGAGCCAGAAGATGGAAGTCAAGAGTCGGAAGACGGAAGACGGGAGCCAGAAGATGGAAGTCAAGACTCGGGAGACGGAAGACGGGAGCCAGAAAATGGAAGTCAAGACTCGGAAGACGGAAGAAAGTGCTGATTGGGATTTGATCTTAAATGGGAATTTCTGAAGAAAGGTAATTGGATAACAAAGCCCTGGCATAATATGAAAATAAAGCTTTTAGACAGACTTTTTAGCTCATTCTTGCCCTTCGGTCTTCGGTCTTCCGACTTCCGACTTCTAACAAAATAAATACACATTAAATTAACAGTAAGACAAAAATTAAATATGAAACAATTCCTTTCGCTCAGATCTCCCGGGAAATCCGATCTGATGATAACGCCTATCGGATTCTCGTGATTATGGTTTTGGGAAATTTTATCACCTGTTTTTATGCCAGAATCGCATTATTTAAAGCAAACGATGACTTTAAGCAATTCTGGCTCGAAAAACATTTTTAACTTTAACTTATGAATACATTGCCTGTTTTTGAGATTGATGGCCGAAGGCTTTATTACACCTTTATTGCGGGTGCTAAAAACATTATGGCCAATCAATCGTACCTCAATAAAATAAATGTTTTCCCGGTAAATGATGGCGATACCGGCAGCAATATGGCCACAACCTTACAATCGGTAATCGAATCTATCCATCCTCATAAATCATTTAAAATTACTGCCGACCTTATTGCTGAAACCACCATGACGAATGCGCGTGGAAACTCGGGAATAATTTTTGCCCAGTTTTTATATGGGATGAGCAAAGAATCGGGAAATCGCAGAAGTATTACGATTCCTCAGTTTGCCGAAAGCATTAAAAATTCGATTCCTTACATGTACGAAGCCGTTGCTAATCCTATGGAAGGCACAATGCTAACGGTGATAAGGGAATGGTCAGATTTTATTTATGCCCAAAGGAATGTAATTAATGATTTTAACAAGTTGTTAATCCTTTCCCAGGAAATCCTTTCAAGATCATTAGCCAATACCAAAACACAATTGCCTGTTCTTTCCAAAGCAAATGTTGTTGATTCCGGCGCCAATGCTTTTGTTTTATTTATCGGTGGAATCGTTGATTTTATTAATGACAGCAACATCCGCAATTTGTTACGTTCAAAAACGGAATCACTTGTACTCCCCTCGAACAACGAACATGTCTCGGAAGAGGTAAAGTTTAGATATTGCACCGAAGGCATATTAAAAAACCTATCGGTTGATCAGAAAGCCCTGACAAAAATCCTGCAGCAGCATGGAGACTCGATTGTTATTGGCGGCAACGAAAAAACCAAGCATATTCATGTACACACCAATAATCCGGCTGATATGTTTCAGCAGCTAAATGATATCAGTCTGGTTACTTTTCATAAAGCTGATGATATGCTGCGGCAGAGCGAGGCCATTTTTAACCGAAAATCTAAAATTGCTTTGGTTACCGACTCCACCTGCGATCTGCCGCAGGAACTGATGGATCATTACCAGGTTAACATGTTGCCAATAAATATTAATTTTGGCGAAAGCCATTACCTGGATAAAATTACCATTCAGCCCGATCAATTCTATTCGCTCCTCGATCAGCAAAGCGAATTTCCGAAGACTTCTCAGGTAAATGAAAAAGCTTTCGCAAATTTGTATTCGCAATTAGCAACAAATTACGATTCCGTCATAGCTATTCATCTTACCGAAAAATTCAGCGGAACATATTTTAATAGTCAAAAAGCAGCAACCTCAGTAAGCAAGGATACGAATAAACCAATTACGGTAATTAACTCAAAGAATCTTTCCGGAGCACTTGGTTTGCTGGTTCTGCGGGCTGCTCAGGCCATCGAAGCCGGCCATTCGCACGATGAAATTGTTGCTATGGTTTCGGCTTGGATAAAAGACACACATATTTTTGTCAGTGTGAAAACGCTAAAATACATGGTGCGGGGCGGAAGAGTTTCTTACGTTAAAGGGCTTATCGCTAAATTGCTGAATGTAAATCCAATTGTTTCGATGGACGAAAACGGGGCTTCTTACATTTTTGGGAAAACCTACAGCCAGCAATCCAATATGGAGAAAGTCATGCTGCACCTCAGTTCGATCTGCAAGGGACGAGAAATATGGAATTACATCGTGCTTCATGCACAAAACGAGGATGCTGCTTCCTGGTATTCTAAAAAGATGAAAGATTTCACAGGCAAAGAACCTGTTGCAGTGGTTAATATTTCGCCTGTGATTGGCGCAAATGCCGGAATTGGCACTGCAGCAGTTGCCTTAATGTTTAAATAAAAAAAAATCGTTATGACATTTTTTCAAATTTATCTAATTGCTTTCGCCGCCATTCTCGTGATGATGACTATGCTCTGGCTGATCAGCATCAAAATCAGGAACGTGAGCATTGTTGACCTGTTCTGGGGTTTTGGATTTGTGGTAGCAAGTGCTGTTTACTTCATTTTTACCGAAGGATTGGAAACCCGGAAGATTCTTTTAATGACATTGGTTGCTGTCTGGGGCTTGCGCTTATCCATTTACCTGGCGTGGCGTAATATTGGGAAAGGTGAAGATTTCCGCTACCAGAAATTCAGGAAAGACTTTGGGGAACACCGGTATTGGTGGTACAGTTTCTTTTCGGTATTCCTGCTTCAGGGAGTATTAATGTGGCTCATCTCGGTTCCATTGCTGGGGGCACAGTTTTACACGGAAAATAACCTGGGGATATTGGATTATTTCGGGGTAATGATCTGGATTATTGGATTTATGTTTGAGGCAGGTGGCGATTTGCAATTAGCCCGTTTTAAGGCCAATCCGGCAAACAAAGGCAAAGTGCTGAACACCGGTTTCTGGCATTACACCCGTCATCCCAATTATTTTGGCGATGCTGCAGTCTGGTTTGGCTATGCGCTGATCTGCCTTTCGGCAGGAAGTTATTGGCCGGTGTTGGGGTCTGTTTTAATGACGGCATTGATCATCAAAGTTTCGGGCGTTGCCCTGCTCGAAAAATCATTGAATACTACAAAACCAGGTTATCAGGAATATGTGCGGAAAACAAGTGCGTTTATTCCTTGGTTTCCCAAGAAGTAGATGGGGAGAAGGGGCGATGGGGAGAGGAGGAGAATGTTGGATGTGGGTTGAACTTTGAACCATTGAACCCGAAGTATTTAACCTTGAACCCTTTATCGCAAAGCATTGAACTTTAAAACGAAACTTATGCTTATCATCGAAAATATCTGGCTTATTCTGTTTTTTGCATGGGGATTGCCCCTCACTTTTTACCGGAGCAAATTCCGTAAGATCGTATACCAGACTGATAGCTGGACCATTAATATCAAACCTTATTTCTGGAAAGAGCTGAAAGCACTTTTTGGAAACATCTACCCCAATGATAAAAATTACCTGAAAATGAGAAATTTCTATCGTTTTTACCTCATCATTTACCTGCTGTTATTCACATCGTATTTAACCTTTAGTCAAAAAAATCAGATGAACGAAATTAAAATCGGAAGTACCATTCCATCCTTTACTTTGCCTGATCAAAACGGAAATTTATTCGACATAAATGCTGTTCTCGGCAAAAAGAACCTGGTAATTTATTTTTACCCAAAAGACGACAGCCCCGGTTGCACGGCACAGGCCTGTTCGTTCCAGGATCAATTCGAAGTTTTTACTCAAGCTGATGCAGTTATCATTGGCATCAGTGGTCAATCGGTTAAAAGTCACAAGGAGTTTGCCGAAAAACACAGGCTCAGTTTTACCCTTTTGAGCGATGAAGGGAATAAAATCCGTAAGCAATTTGGTGTACCTACCAATTTATTTGGATTGCTCCCTGGGCGTGTAACATACATTGCCGATAAAACTGGTAAAGTAATCTATGTTTTCAATTCACAAACCAACGCCACAAAGCATGTGGATGAAGCGTTGAGGATACTTTTTGAAAAAAAGAATTGACCAGATTAATTTTTGGATCTATGAGTAAGCTTAACGCGATAAAAACTTACATTGAAGATATTTTTAAGATCAGCCGGTTTGCGGTTCTTGCAACTGAAAGCGTAGGCCAGCCTCATGCCAGCCTGATTGCATTTACCCCGATGGAAGGCTTCCGGAAACTAATCTTTGCTACCTATCGAAATACACGAAAGTATCAAAACCTTACTCGCAATGGCAAGGTGGCTGTTTTGGTTGAAAGTATTGATATTAACAGGTCGGGACTTCAAAAAAGCTTAGTATTAACTGCGTTTGGTCATGTTGAAGAGATTGAGAATTTAGAGAAAAACAGGGTTTACGAGGAACATCTGAAGCGACATCCTGAACTTTTATCCTTTATGCAGTCAGAGGACTGCTCCCTCGTTCGGATTAAAGTTGATACGTATCAGGTTGTTCGTGGAATTGACGATGTTGAGTGGTGGACGATTGACGATCTGGATGCACAGTCAATCCTATGAAAAGCATCTTCTATGAGGATTTTTGTTGATTTTGCAGGCATCCTTTTAATCGAAAAAAGGCCGCCTCTGATTGCAGAGGCGGCCTAAACTTTGTTATAAACTTCGTGTTAAAACCGGTATCCCAGCGAAATACCAAAACCTGTGTTTTTGATGGATGATTTATCATCAGGGATGATTTTATACTCAGGATTGATTTTTACCATTCCAAGCTGAACATTCATTTGAGCCGAAATCCCGTTTGCCATTTCATAGCCGAAAAATAAATTTCCACCGGCATCAAATGCTTTGTAATAAGGCACTGTTAAAGGATCAGTTAGTTCGACAGTATTGGTAAATTCGATATCGTTTGTTCCATCATCAGATTTTACGTTGCCCATGATTCCGTATCCGAAATAAGGCCCTAAACCCAAAATAATATATCCCGTTCCAAGCAAACCTTTGTAAACCAGATTTAATGGCATTTCCACGTACGAAAGATTGGTGGTGTAGGTTGTGGAGGTACTGTTGTCTTTCGCGCCTTTGGTACTGAATAATATTCCTGGCTGGAAATAAAATTCAGGAGCAATAGGTATTCTGATGTTAGCCCCGATATGGTAGCCAATCTTCATATCGTTAGTAAGTTTATCTCCGGCCATGTCTTTACCGTTTAAATTCTGAAAGTTTACCCCACCAATAATCCCGAAGGACATTTTGCCCGTTTCCTGGGCTGTTGCAAAAGTTGCCGTAAGCATCAGTGCAACCAAAACTGAAATTAATCTTGACTTCATCTTTATAAGTTTTTCGATTTATACATTAATTAATTGGAAGCTTCTTTTTCAGCTTCAGCCTTCATCTTATCATTAGCTGCAATCAGAAATTCAACCCTTCGGTTTTGACTGCGTCCTTCTTCGGTATCGTTCAGATATTTTGGCATTCTTTCGCCAAAACCCTTTACCGTGAGGCGGTCACCGGAAATACTTCTCGAAATCAGATAATTTGTAACAGCATCAGCGCGAAGCACCGATAAGTCCTGGTTATAATTTGAGCTGCCTTTACTGTCGGTATGTCCCTGGATTTCGATGTTGGTATCGGGATATTCGTCCAGTATGTTAACAAGTTTGTTAAGGCTTGTTTTCGAATCGTTGGTTAATCCTGATTTGTCGAATCCAAAAAGAACACTGCTGCTGAATTCGACAACGATGCCTTCTTCGACGCGGATAACCTTTGCATCGGGAACATTTTTGGCTATTTCCTTTGCCTGTTTATCCATTTTATTACCGATGATGGCACCAGCAGAACCACCAACAACAGCCCCGATAATTGCACCTAAAGCAGTATTGCCCGATGCTTTGCCAATAACTGCGCCGGCTGCGCCACCACCTGCGGTTCCAATAACGGCGCCTTTTTGGGTTTTGTTCATTGTTGAACAACCTGCAAAAATGACAATCGCGCTCAAGGCTACGATAAAGCTTAATTTCTTCATGATAAAATAGTATTTAATTGTTAAATTCGATTGTGAATTTGTTGGTGTTTCCTTTAAAAATCAGACTTCTGCTTCGACAAAAATGATGATTTTATACTCCTTTCGTTTTTCAATCCTGTCATAATCCGAACCCGATTTCAGGCAAACACTGATCATTAAATAATGATGCCGCAAAAGTAAATCCTCATCAAATTTATAATGTTACACAACTTTACAAATGTCTTACAAGATTCACACATTAGGTGTTTATGGGTCGTTCGTCTTAGGGGTTTCCTGATTTGAAGGTGATTTTTTCACTGGTAGCCACCGCTAAGCGGCATTAGCAATGCCGCCTTAAACTCCTGCCGGGCGCCATTTGCAATGCCGCTCACAAACCGGATTACAACAATGAATAGGAATCATTTTCATAATCAACTTTCCTAAAGCAGAATTACAAATTCCGCTTAGCCCGTGGCTACGACGAAAACTTATGAACTTCGGCTCCCCTTCTCCGCCAGCTGGCGGAGAAGGGGCCGGGGGTTGGGGTTTGTAGCCGGCGCTGGGCGCCATTTGCAACACCGCCCACAAACCGGATCAGAATGAATTTCATAATCAACTTTCCTAAAGGAGAATTACAAATTCCGCTTAGCCCGTGGCTACGACGAAAACTTATGAACTTCGGCTCCCCTTCTCCATATTGGGGAAGGGGCCCTGGGTTGGGGTTTGTAACCGGCG
>CAJATL010000276.1 GCA_903944895.1 uncultured Bacteroidota bacterium | reverse complement strand
GATTTGCCATACATGGCCGTTACAGTGAACCGCGATGTCATTAACTCCGTAAACAAGCAAAAAATTGAAGTTTCAAGTTTTTTTGTAGAGCATTTAACCCATCAGTCGCACATCATACAGGTGAGGCGATTACCTGAGAAACGGCAAACCCTTCTGGAAAAGTTTTTTGTATTGTTCAATCAGGCATGGTGTACAGATAATAATTTCATTCTCGACCTGCAAAACATTCCTGAGGAGTTTAAAGATGTAGTAAAATACCTGCAAGGGCCGGTGATGGACGATAATTTCCGCCGACAGTTGGAAGCCGAAGAACAATTAGACACCATTTTTGATGCACAGGAGGCTAAGTATCTACGGAAGATTACCGAAGCCCTTGACCAGAAAGAAGCAGCTGAATTAAGAGAGCAGGAAGAGCGCAAACAAAAGGAAGCTGCAGAAATTAGAGAGCAGGAAGAACGCATACAAAAGGAAGAAGCCAACAAACAAAAGGAAGAAGCGAATAAACAAAAGGAAGTTCTTGCAATAAAGCTTGCCCGGCAGATGAAAAATTTTGGCGCATCAAATGATGCGATAGCAAAAGAAACAGCTTTATCTATCGAAGATATAGAGAATTTATAGGGCACAAAACCATATAGTTTTCAAACCCTAAACCACACTGCCAGACTGCATCATACAGGCAGTGAACAACATACAACTGATAGTGAACAGTAATCTAAAATTGCATTATTTAAAACTCCATGGCCATCATTATTCAATCTTCACTATTCACTTTTCTTTTCTCACTAATTGTCCCTTAAGTTGCTCTTCTAATGTTTAAAGTTACCCTTTGAATCCTTACAGTAACTATTCTTACGACCTCAGTAGCTGTTCGAAAGTGTTAAGGGGATTTAAAAAAAATAAATCCAATACTTTAAAGAAGCGATTATCTTTGGTTTTTTAAAACAAAGAGAAAAATGGAAACAGAAACAAGAAAAGCATTTGAAACATTTCTACCTGTTTTTGAATTTGCATTACAAAAAATTTCTGGTAGTGATCGAAGAATATATTTAGCTCAATTATCAAAAAGTTTGGGTTATGGCGGGATGAAAATTGTATGCGATCATTTTGATATAGATTTTAAAACATTACAAAAAGGAATTAATGAGATTGAAACCGGAGCGTTTAGAATTGATGCTTTTGACAAAAGAGGGCGAAAAAAAATAGAAGTAAGTATGCCCAATCTTTTGAACGACATAAAAGACATTGTAGATTCTGAAAGCCAGACCGACCCAAGATTTGAGGACAACCGGCTCTTTACAAGAATAACACCAGGAGTAATAAAAACCCAATTGCACAAGAAGGGATACAAACTTGAGGAGCTTCCTACAAATCAGACTATTTACAACAAAGTCAATGAATTGGGGTATAGTTTTTCAACCATACAAAAGACAAAACCGATTAAAAAAATAGCCGAAACAGACGCTATTTTTAAAAAAAATAAAGCAGATAAATGAGGATGCAGATAAACAGCCAGATGTATTAAGATTGTCGCTTGATGCAAAAGACAGAGTGAAAATAGGGCAGTTTTCCAGAGGAGGGAAATCGTATGCAAAAGTAAAAGCATTAGACCATGATTTTGGTAATGAATTCATTACACCACAAGGACTTTTTGTTCCGAAATTAAATGAAGTACAAATGTATTTTACAAGTTCATCCATAACAGCAAATTTTATCGTAGATATGCTAACCCGGTTTTGGCTTGATAACCAGCACCGTTTCTCAAACATTAAAAAGATTGTACTGAACCAGGATAATGGGCCAGAATGCAGAAGTACGCGAACTCAATTTATCAAAAGGATATGTGAGTTTTCCGGAAAATTTGATGTTAATGTTTATCTGGCATATTATCCACCTTATCACAGTAAATACAATCCAATAGAACGGGTATGGGGAATATTAGAACAACATTGGAATGGAAGTGTTTTAGATACAATAGATTCAGTTCTAAAATTTGCACAAAGCATGACATGGAATGGTAATTATCCAGAAGTATTTTTTATTGAAAATAAATATCGAACAGGGATAAAATTGGATAAACGTATAATGGATTCATATGAAAAAATAATAGAGAGGGATGTCGAACTTGGAAAATGGTTTGTTGAAATAAAAACAGAAAAATGCAAAAAACTAATCATGCCAGAATTGTGGTAAAATTGGAATTAAATATTTTAAATCCCCT
>CAJATL010000275.1 GCA_903944895.1 uncultured Bacteroidota bacterium | reverse complement strand
TGAACACCCATTTTTAATCAGTTTTATAAAATTTGCGATTCTTTCGACCCTTGGCGAAATAATCGGTTTGCGGATAAAAAGCGGGCAATACTTAAAAAAAGGATTTGGAATTTTACCGCGTGCCTTGGTTTGGGGATTTTTGGGGATCGGGATAAAAATGGCTTTTGTGATATTTGGCGATGGCGCTCCCCATATGCTCGCTTTGGCCGGTGTGAGTTTTCCATTTGAAAACCCATCGGAGATTTTGAAACAAAATTTCTTCGTAACTTTTTCAGCATTGCAGTTACTCACAGCATTTACCATTAGTGTGACCATGAACACTTTTTTTGCCCCGGTTTTTATGACCTTTCACAAAATTACTGATGCTCACATTTTGAATACCGGCGGCTCGCTGACTGGTTTTTTCGGTAAAATGGATGTTGGAAAAATTATGACCGAAATGAATTGGAAAGTTCAATGGAATTTTGTGTTTAAAAGAACAATTCCGCTTTTTTGGTTTCCGGCACACACGCTTACTTTTTTGCTTCCGGCCGAATACCGGATTTTGTTTGCAGCCTTGCTGGGAATTGTGCTCGGAATTTTATTATCGTGGGCAAGTTTAAAAAGCAGGCCGGTATAATATTTTTTCTACTTTTGTTAACACATAATAAATCACGAAAAAGGTTTTACAAATATTTGATATTATGAAAGATACACCTATCAATTCAGAAATTGTTACTCAAAAAATTAAAGAAAGCGGCCTGAGAAATGTAGGGCAAGGTTCGATCCGTGAAATAAAACGGCTGATCGACAACATCGAAACTGCCTCGGGCGAAAAATTTATCAGGATGGAAATGGGCGTTCCCGGGCTTCCTCCCACGCAAATTGGCGTTGATGCCCAAAAAGCCGCTTTAGACAGAGGTGTAGCTGCAATTTACCCCGACATATTTGGCATCCAGCCCCTTAAATATGAAATCTCGAGATTTGTAAAAAACTTCCTTGATGTCGACGTAAGCCCCGAAGGTTGTTTACCCACGGTTGGCTCGATGCAGGGCAGTTTTGCCGCCTTTATGACCCTCAACCGGATGCACGAAGAACGCGAAGGAACACTCTTCCTTGACCCCGGTTTCCCTGTTCACAAACAGCAGCTTCGGGTGATGGGACAAGGCTGGTACGCGTTTGATGTTTATAATTTCCGCGGCGAGAAATTACGTGAAAAATTAGAACAATATCTTAGCAAAGGAAACATTTGCAGCATTTTGTATTCAAATCCCAATAACCCGTCATGGATTTGTTTTACCGAGCGCGAATTACAGATTATCGGTGAACTGGCCAATAAATATGATGTTATCGTCATCGAAGACCTTGCCTATTTTGCGATGGATTTCCGCAAGGATTATTCAAAACCGGGCGAGCCGCCTTATCAGCCAACGGTGGCCAAATACACCAAAAATTTCGTCCTGCTCATTTCGAGTTCAAAAGCATTCAGCTATGCCGGCGAGCGAATCGGGATGATGGTACTTTCGGACATTTTATTCCAGACAACCGCACCGGATTTGTTACGCTACTATCGGTTCGATAATGTAGGCCATGCCATGATTTTCGGCACCCTTTATTCACTCAGTTCCGGCACAAATCACTCCTCACAATATGCCCTGGCTGCCATTCTTAAAGCTGCAAATGATGGTGAACTGAATTTTGTGGAAGCCGTTAAAGAATATGGCGAAAAAGCCCACATCATGAAAAAGCTCTTCACCGAAAATGGATTTGAGATTGTTTACGACAAGGATGAAAATGAACCTATCGCCGATGGTTTTTACTTTACTTTCGCCTATCCCGGATTTTCAGGCTCCGAGTTAATGGAAAAAATGCTGTACTACGGTATCTCCGCCATCACCCTCGACATCACGGGAAGCGAACGCCACGAAGGCATCCGCGCCTGTGTTTCGCTGGTTCAACGGTCACAGTTCCCGGCATTGGAAGAACGTTTGAAAAGGTTTAACGAGGATTATAAAAAGTAAGCAGGCATTCAAAATAATCGTACTCCAGACATCCGACTTACAGTGATTTCAGGGTTTTGATCGTTTTTGTCCCGATTCAATATTCCGAAAAGGATGTTGGTTTTTTCGTGGGATTAGTCATGGTTAATTCAAAACCTCTAAATCCGAAAGTCATTGAACAATAATCCTCCTTTTTGATACTTTATTCCTTTCCGGTAATTCAATTCAAAACCAATTAACGGTTTTGCCTGTCTGGTTTTACGGTACATGATAGGAGAATACCGTTTTAAAAATTCAAATAACCCTCCCGGAATTTAAACTCATTAAAAATTACCCTCTGCCGGGCAAAAAAGGCAAAGTATTGAGCCGTCGTAAAGGTTAAAAACTGTATTTTCGTGCCTTCTAAATAAAAGTAAAAAACTAAAATTTTCATTTATGGCAAAAGTTCAAGGCGCCATTGTTGTTGACACAGATAGGTGCAAAGGATGCGAGGTATGTATTCCCGCCTGCCCCACCGAAGTGATCGGATTGGCAAACGAAGTCAATGGAAAAGGGTATCATTATGCTTACATGGCCAACCCGGATGCCTGCATCGGTTGCGCAAACTGTGCAATTGTATGTCCCGACGGAGTTATCTCGGTTTATAAGGTCAAAAAAGTTGCTTAACAAAAGTTTAAAATTCAGATAAAATGGGTGAATTAAAATTAATGAAAGGGAATGAGGCAATTGCCGAAGCAGCAATCCGCGCAGGTGTGGATGCTTATTTCGGATACCCCATTACCCCTCAGTCGGAAGTTATCGAATACCTGATGGCCGAACAACCCGAGGAACGCACAGGAATGGTTGTTTTGCAGGCCGAAAGCGAGCTGGCAGCGATAAACATGGTTTATGGTGCAGCCGCTGCCGGTAAAAAAGTCTTCACTTCGTCATCAAGCCCCGGAATAAGTTTGTACCAGGAAGGCATCTCCTACATTGCAGGTGCTGAACTCCCCTGTGTAATTGCCAACGTTGTTCGCGGCGGCCCGGGACTTGGAACTATCCAGCCTTCGCAAGCCGACTATTTTCAATCGACAAAAGGCGGCGGCCACGGCGATTACAAACTTTACGTGCTGGCGCCGGCCTCGGTGCAGGAAATGGCCGATTTTATCCAGCTTGGCTTCGACATTGCCTATAAATACCGCAATCCCGTGATGATTCAATCCGACGGGATGATCGGACAAATGATGGAAAAAGTAGAACTTGCCGATCAAAGACCTCGCTGGACTGACGAAGAAATCAAACAAATGCACGACTCGTGGGCTGCCTTTGGAAAAGGTGATCATCGCGAAAGAAATATTATTACTTCCCTCGACCTCGATTCGGCAAAACAGGAAAAGCACAATCACCATCTTCAGGCAAAATACCGGAGAATGGAAGAAGAAGAGGTGCTTTTTGAAGAAATCAACTGTGAAGATGCCGAATATCTCATCGTAGCTTACGGCTCAAGTGCCCGTATTTCGATGAAATCCATTGATCTGGCACGAGCAAAAGGCATCAAAGCAGGCCTTTTCCGCCCGATAACCCTTTACCCTTTCCCGATGAAACAACTGAACGCCTATGTTGGAAAAGTTAAGGGAATCCTTTCGGTCGAAATGAGTGCCGGCCAATTGATCGAAGATATTAAACTTGCTGTTGAATGTAATGTTCCGGTTAAACATTTTGGCCGTTATGGTGGCATGATTCACTCACCGGAGGAGGTGCTCACCGCCCTCGAAAATTTAATAAAAGGAGAATAAATGATGGACATCAAAGATATTGTTAAAGAAGAAAACCTGGTTTACACCAAAACCAAACTGATGACCGACAACATTTTGTCGTACTGTCCCGGATGCGGGCACGGCACGGCACACCGCATCGTGATGGAAGTTATCGATGAGTTGGGGCTTCAGTCGCAAACGGTGGGCATTGCTCCTGTTGGCTGCTCGGTACTGGCTTACGATTTTATGAATATCGACATGATCCAGGCTGCTCACGGACGCGCCCCGGCTGTTGCCACGGGCGTTAAACGCACCATGCCCGACAAATATGTTTTCACCTACCAGGGAGATGGTGATCTCGCAGCAATCGGAACTGCTGAAACCATCCATGTTTGCAACCGCGGCGAAAACATCACCATGATTTTCATTAATAATGGTATTTATGGAATGACCGGCGGGCAAATGGCTCCCACAACGCTTGAAGGCATGAAAACCTCAACTTCACCCTACGGCCGTGACCTGAAATCGATGGGAAATCCATTAAAAATCACCGAATTAATCGCTCAACTTCCAGGCACTTATTATGTTACCCGCCAGGCAGTTCACACACCGGCCGCAGTGCGTAAAACAAAAAAAGCCGTTTTTAAAGCTTTCGAAGTTCAGAAAGAGAAAAAAGGAATTTCGTTCATCGAGATCGTCTCAAACTGCAACTCAGGCTGGAAAATGTCTCCTGTAAAATCAAACGAATGGATGGTTGAACACATGTTCCCATTCTATCCGATGGGTGACATTAAAGTTGATGGCGAACTGGTGAAATCAAATAAAGCAGAAGTTAAAAGTTGATGACCTTCATAAATTAAAGAACTAAAAAAGTAAAAAACATGACAGAAGAAATCATCATAGCAGGTTTTGGCGGGCAAGGCGTACTTTCGATGGGGAAAATTTTAGCCTACTCAGGAATTATGCAAAATCAGGAAGTAAGCTGGATGCCATCATACGGACCTGAAATGCGCGGCGGCACAGCCAACGTAACCGTGATTGTAAGTGACGACAGAATCAGTTCGCCGGTTTTAAATTTTTACGATACGGCAATTATCCTCAATCAACAATCGATGGATAAGTTTGAGAAAACCGTAAAACCAGGTGGCCTCCTGCTTTACGATCCAAACGGCATCATCCATCATCCGCAGCGCAAGGATATTAAAATTTTTAAAATTGAAGCTGCAAAGCTATCGGCTGAAATGGGAAATACAAAGATTTTTAATATGGTTGTCCTTGGTGCCTATTTAAAACTGAAGCCCATCGTAAAACTCGAAAATGTGATCCGTGGGCTTAAAAAATCAATCCCGGAGCGCTACCACAAACTCATCCCGATGAATGAATCCGCCCTCACCAAAGGCATGGAAAATCCGGTTGAAGTTTTTCTTAACTAAGAAATCCAACATTTAAATTCTATAAGAACCTCCTGGGAATTGAATCTCCGGAGGTTTTTGTTTGTCCAAAATCTGCCTACAAACAAGCCTTCGATAATCAGAAAAACATGCACGACGATCAGGAAAATAAAAAGCTGAATTTTGAGGCTTTGAAAGAATTTCTCGACATCAAATTTTTTCAATACAACAACCACGATTTTATCCAGTCCGACCCAATTTCGATCCCACATCTCTTTACGAAAAATGAAGACATCGAAATTGCAGGATTCCTGGCGGCCATAATTGCCTGGGGACAAAGGCCAACGATTATAAAAAATGGGAACCAGCTTGTTGAATGGATGGATTTTTCGCCTCATGATTTTATCCTCAACTTTAAGGAAAAAGATTTACAGCCGTTTAAAAAATTTGTTCACCGGACTTTTAATGGCGAAGACTGCACGTATTTTCTATGGTCGTTAAAAAACGTTTACCAGGAGCATCAAACCCTCGAAAACGCTTTCACCAAAGGTTTTTCTTTATCTGAACCAAATGTAAAACTAGCCATTAATTTATTCAGAAAGCGCTTTTTTGAAATCGATCATCCGGCAAGATCACAAAAACACATTGCCGATCCTGAAAAAAATTCGTCTGCAAAACGCCTGAATATGTACCTGAGGTGGATGGTGAGACAGGATAAAACCGGTGTTGATTTTGGAATCTGGAAGAAAATTCAACCTTCCCAACTGGTTTGCCCGCTTGATGTTCATTCAGGAAATACGGCGCGAAAACTTGGATTGTTGCAAAGGAAAATGAACGACTGGCAGGCAGCAGAAGAACTTACCAGGGTTTTAAAATCTTTTGATGCAAACGACCCGGTAAAATACGATTTTGCACTTTTTGGGCTTGGGGTTTTCGAAATGTTTTAAAATTGTCGCCGGATTATTTTATCCTGAGTAAGCCGTTTTACCTGGTATTAATAAATTCTTCCGCGTTTTCCATTGATGAAATCAGCCACAAAGGCGTCAGAATAACCTTTTTGCCTCACAATTATCAGGTAATCTTTTGCGGCTTTAAGAGTGTCGAATTTCCCGACAACATAACGATAATAAATTCCATCATAATTTTCGGAAGCCACCTCATCAATCCCTTGCGACGAAAGAGAACTCAGTACTTGAGCCATCTGAACTTTTGATGCAAATATCTGGATCCCATAATAAAAGTCTATCTCCAAATCCTGCTCTGAGGTCAATGCTTTTTCGGTGATTACAGCAGGCTCAGGAGTAGTTACAGTTTGCATTTGTACTTCCTGAGTTGGAAAACTGGTTATGTTTTCGGTTGTGTTTTTAACCTTTTCTTCAACCTTATTTGTTGGATTGCTTGTCGCCGATTTCCATTGATTCAACAAATCATCAATTTTCGAAAAAATTGCTGTAGTATCAATTTCAATGATGCTAGCTGGCATTTCAGCCTTTTTCTCAACGCCCGGTTTGTATGCTATCTGATCCACCACATTCACATTATTAAAATAATATGCCACAGTGTTACCATCTAAAATAAACCAGGCATTTATGGGATAAACAGCATTCCGCACGTTTTCAACAGAAAAACTCATTTTCGTTTCAAAAACCGGGCTTGCCGGCATCGCACTCCAGGCAACCTGCAAATTTCCGGACAAACGGTCGTATTTATAATTCAAATCATCCTGTGGTTCAATGGTGAATCCTGACGGGAGGTTAATTTCCAGAATACCAGTCCCGACATTCTTGCCCTTCTGAATTGAGGCTGTAACCCCGAATTTTTGACCGGTTACAATTTCGTCAGGATAATCCAGCGAAAGTTTATAAATTGAGGCCTCTGTATTTTTCGCTTCCGGCAGGTCGGGTTTTGTGAAATTTGTTAAAGTTAAAAAAGACACTTTTTCAAACTTAAATCCTGACTCATCAGAATATGAGGTTAAAATCGGGTAAACACCACCTGGAATCTGTCCGGCTTTTACAGCGTATGAAATGTTGATTTCTTCACCAAAATCCATTGTTTGCCATGAAATGACAACCTCATTATTTTCGATCTTAAAGTCACAACCGGCAATATTGGTCTGCTGTGGATCAAATCCGGATGTAAATTTTTGGCGCAACTGTCCGGCTTTACTGTAATCGAAAGGTTTTCGGATGCTTGTTACAAAATCAAAAATATCATCCGATCTAATCAAATCAGGAAGCGCAAAAGTTGCCTTTACTAAAGCATCCGGCTTGCTCGCAGTAACTACCGAAACCGCTGATTTTGGCTTTAACAGACTAATCCTTGTGCTAAATCCTTCTTGTAAATTTTCCAGGTAAACAGTTCCCCTGAGAGGATAAACAGCATTTTGAATGTCCCCTGTTCGCACACTTAAATTTAACATGTAATTTTCACCGGCAGGCAAAATGTCTGAAAACAACGAATATTTCTGTCCATCAAAGGTTAATGCAACTTGATCATCTGACGGCTCCAGTATTTCAAATCCTTTCGGAAAGTCTAAAACAAGGTGTAAATTACCTACATACCCGGCATCCTTCCGGATTTTAAAACCAATTTCAAAAACCGTTTCCGGTTCAACAGTTTCAGGTAAAGTAACTTCGATGGATAATTTTAACGAGTTGTCCGTGGTAGTTTGTGCCATTAAAAAAACGGGATGCAAAATAAGCACCAGCATCACGACAGATGACTTGAATGAGGTTTTAACCTTCAACATTTCGATAATTTTTTTAAAGATGTAAAATTAGAAAATTATCAATGAAAACAACCATTTAATCGCTAAAGAACAAGTTTTTTAGTTGTAGTCAGAATTTACCACGACCCAAATTACCGCGAAACGTCCTGAAGCTTCACGAATGCCTCACTAGAGGTGTTTTTCTAAAAAATACAAATCCTTTCCATTTCAATCATCACCGAATTACACGGGCTACTTGTTTTACAAGGTGAAAAGAAAAATTCCATCAAAATTTTTTCTTTAAAGTGAAGCCCTATTTATAATTCAGGTGACAAGCAAAGGCGAAATTTACCGGATTTAATAATTGATTTTGAACATTGTTAAAACAACCGTTGTTTAAAGTACCATAAATCTAAAAAATATGAAAAAACAAATTTTAGCACTAATCACATTTAGTTTATTGATGATGACCGTTACAGCCCAAAACCCAAAAACGTTTCATGATTTTAAAGTGAAAACCATCGAAGGCAAGGATTTCGACCTTGCCAGCCTAAAAGGCAAAAAAGTTATGGTTGTCAACACAGCCTCAAAATGTGGATTAACGCCACAATATGAAGATTTGCAGAAGCTTTATTCAAAATACGTATCAAAGAATTTCGTAATCATCGGATTTCCGGCAAACAATTTTTTAAGCCAGGAACCTGGTTCAAACAGCGAAATCAAGCAATTTTGTACTTCCGAATATGGAGTTACCTTTCCGATGATGGAAAAAATATCGGTAAAAGGCGATGATATGGCTCCTGTTTACCAGTGGCTTACTCAGAAATCGGAAAACGGAGTTTTAGATTCAGAAGTAAAATGGAATTTCCAAAAATACCTTGTTGATGAAAATGGCAAATTGGTTAAAATGATTTCTCCGCGGGATAAACCTGACAGCGAAGAGATTATCCAATGGATTGAAGGAAAATAACTCGATTTATGAAAATAGTCGGAGCACACATCAGCACATCGGGTGGCGTCGAAAATGCACCCATAAATGCATTTCAGATCGGGGCTAAAGGCTTTGCCCTTTTTACGAAAAATCAACGGCAGTGGGTGGCAAAACCATTTTCTGCCGAAAACATCAGCGGATTCAGGGACAACCTTGATAAATATGGTTATTCGGCAGATTTTATTTTGCCTCACGACAGTTATCTGATCAACCTTGGCCATCCCGAAAAGGAAGGCCTCGACAAATCGAGAGAAGCCTTCCTCGATGAAATGCAGCGGTGTGAATTACTGGGATTGAAACTTCTGAATTTCCATCCCGGCAGCCATCTTAACAAAATTGATCCCGAAAAAAGCTTGTTACGAATTGCCGAATCCATCAATATTGCGCTCGATAAAACCCGCGGAGTAACCGCCGTAATTGAGAACACTGCCGGCCAGGGAAGTAATCTTGGTTTTGAATTTGAACAACTGGCTTTTATTATCGAAAATATTGAAGACAAAAGCCGTGTTGGAATTTGTTTCGACACCTGTCATGGTTTTGTTGCGGGTTACGACATCAAAACATCAAATGGGTTTGATGACACTTTCGGTAAATTTGATGAGATTATTGGATTGAATTATTTAAAGGCTTTGCACCTGAACGACGCTAAAAAAGGTCTCGGCAGCAAAGTTGACCGGCACGAAAGTATCGGCAAAGGCGAACTTGGCCTTGACCCTTTCATCCGGATTATGAACAGCCCGTTATTCGATAACATGCCGTTAATCCTTGAAACACCGGATGAAGAAATCTGGAGTGAAGAGATAAAACTACTTTACAGCCTGATCAGGAATTGAGGCAACTCGTCCAACTGCCATGAAATCGTTGCCCGTAGGATTTTGAAAAACACGAAGATCAAATTCCGGGATCACAGCAAGGATATGATCAAAAATATCAGACTGGACACCTTCATATCCGGCAAAAGTTTTTTCCTTGCTAAAAGCGATAATTTCGATTGGAAGCCCGGTTTCGGTTGGCTGTAATTGTCTCACCATAAATGTCATTTCGATGTTAATATCCTGCCGGTTTTGCAAATAAGCCATAAGATAGGCCCTGAAAATCCCGATATTTGTCTGGCGACGACTATTTACAATGTGCATTGGATCAATGGAAACGTCGGCATTATGCTTCTTTATTTGTTCTTCCTTTTCGACGATATAATTTGAAATGCTCTGAAATTGCTTAAACTTTTCGATCATTTCCGGTGTACAAAAACTGATGCTGTTCATGTCGATGTTTATCCATCTTTTTATCCGCCGCCCACCTGATTCCTCCATGCCTCGCCAGTTTCTGAACGAATCGCTGAAAAGTGAATAAGCCGGGATTGTTGAAATGGTTTTATCGCCATTCTGTATTTTGATAGTGGTGAGCGTAATATCAATTACGGTTCCATCAACATCATATTTTGGAAGCGTAATCCAATCGCCCGTCCTCAGCATATCGTTTGCTGTAAGCTGAACTCCGGCAACCAAACCAAGGAGGCTATCTTTAAAAACCAACATCGCCACTGCCGAAAAGGCACCAAAACCACCGATCAGCAGTGTGGCACTTTTTCCTATCAACACCGAAATTATCGAAATCGAAACCAGAATGTAAACAACGATTTTAATTACCTGAAGATATCCCTTTATTGGCCTGGATTTTGAAATTTCGTATTGTTGATAAATGGCTAAAACGGCATTTAAAAATGCCAGAATTACCAACATAACGATAATAATGGTACAAACCCGCAATACCAGCAAGAAAAACAAGACCAGATCAGGAAAAGGTTCAAAAACCGTGGGGATTAAAAAATAAGCCAGATAAACCGGTGCAAGGTAAGCAAGCCGGTTAAAAACGCGTCGTTCGATTAAAATGTCATCCCAGGCCGATTCGGTTTTACGGGCGATCGATTTAAGAACGACATTGATGAATTTCCGGAATAGCAGAAAAAGCAGGTAGCTGATAATTAAAGTCAGTAAAAACTCAATAAATGAAGAAATTAGCTCATTCCAACCCTGAGGTACACCAAGGTATCCGATGAATTCACCAATTATTTGATCAATTTTTTTGATCATAATTACAGGCATTTTAATTTAAACTGGCAATAGAATTACAATAAGTCTGTTAAAAGCGACCTTTATTAAGAAAAATTATAATCCTGGAAAATTTTTTAATTTCTTTGAAATGAGAATCACTTCAAAGCTCCCAAAACAGGCATTTTACATGACTCTTGAAATTTCTTCGAGGTATTTTTTTTGCAGATATTTAATATCTTTCACTTCCACTGGTTCATGAAAAATTCTTACAACATCAACAACTCCTTTTTTTGTAAAAAATACACCAAGAGCGGCATCAAAATCATTATAATAAACATTTGGCCTCAAGCTCAGTGTAATCTTGGCAAACACATGCCAGCTTAACTGACCCGGAACTTCAAAATAGGCAATATGCGGGACATCCAGATCAAAATAAATTCCTTCGTCAACAATGTCGAGCGTAAAGTATTTTCTTATTTTAATCAGCCCATCAAAAGGTGCGATTTTTTTACTTTTCAGGAAATCAATTCCTGCTTCACGGTACAGTTTCACCAATATCTCAACATCGTCAATTTTAGTAAGGTGCTTAACCCTGATACAGGGCTCCGGGTTGTTAAAAACAGTTATTATGCCGGGAACTGCATCAAAAGTTGGCTCAAATTTTTTCTTCACCTCCATTGTAGCCCTGATGATGGTTTCGCCACTGTACTTTTTGTTGGTCACAAAAAATAAAGAATTAATGCCAAGGCTATCAGGAACAGTTGTTCCGTGATATCCCGGGTATGGTTGCAATGTTTCGAGCACCAGCGCTTTATCCGTTTCATAATCAAAAGATGCAAGTAGTTCATTTTTTGATATGGTACCAACTGTTTCAAATAAGTTTTGTGGTTTCATAATGATATGAGTTTTTTAAATGCTTAATTATGGCGAAAATAGGCACTTTTAGACTGGAATACAAATTTTTAAAAATTTTAACATCCAAAATCCGCAAAACTATAACCCCTATTGTGTGAAACGAATTCGGCTGGTTGGTCGAATTATGTTTATTTTGCAGAATATTAATTATCATAATCAGTAAATTACCGGATGAATTATCTTGCAGTCGAAAATCTGACTAAATCTTTTGGAGAAAAACTCTTATTCGAAAATATTTCCTTTGGGATCGAGTCCGGGCAAAAAATTGGGTTAATCGCCAAAAATGGCGCCGGCAAGAGTAGTCTTATAAAAATTATCACCGGTGAAGAAGACGCCGATTCAGGAAGGGTTACAAAAGGCAATAATGTAAAAATATCCTATTTGTCCCAAAATCCCGAGATGAAGGATTCTGATTCGATCCTGGATTATCTTTTTGACTCTGAAAACGAACTCATCAAACTTATTCATGATTATGAAGACATTACGACTGCAAATTTTGCCGACCGTAAAAAACTCGATGAGGTGGTTACGCGGATGGACGAATTACAGGCCTGGGGTTTTGAATCCGGGATAAAGGAAATACTCAGTAGATTCAACATTACCAATCTCCATCAACCTATTGCCGAACTTTCGGGCGGAATGCGTAAAAAAGTTGCGCTGGCAAAAGCCCTTGTCGAAAATGTTGACTTGATCATCCTCGATGAGCCAACCAACCACCTCGATGTTAGCATGATCGAATGGCTCGAAAATTACCTGAGTCGTCAAAATCTCAGTCTTTTTGTGGTAACCCACGACCGGTATTTCCTCGACAATATTTGTAATGAAATTTACGAACTCGAAAATCAGACCATCTACAAATACAAAGGCAACTACAGCTACTTCCTCGAAAAGAAAGCTGAAAGATTAGCCAACGACCAGTCGAACCTCGAAAAAGCCCAATCGTTGTTTTATCGCGAATTGGAATGGATGCGCCGGCAGCCGCAGGCCCGCGCCACCAAAGCAAAAGCCCGTGAAGACTCGTTTTATACGCTCCAGGAAAAAGTAAGCGCCCGTCAGGACGGTCCACTTAAAGATTTCGACATTCAAATGCAGCGCCTGGGCGGGAAAATTCTGGAGCTTAACAATGTTCATAAATCATTTGGCGACCAGAAAATTCTCGACGATTTTACATACACTTTCAAAAGAGGTGACCGGATTGGCATCATCGGGAGAAATGGCACAGGAAAATCAACATTGCTCCGCATCATCATGGGCGAAGAACGACCTGACCGGGGAAAGATTGTAACCGGGAAAACGGTCGAATTTGGCTATTTTCAGCAGGAAGGTCTCCCTATCAAAGGCGATAAAAGGATTATCGAAATTATAAAAGACATCGCCGAAGAAGTTGAAATGAAAAAGGGCAGCATGTCGCCGGCTCAGTTTTTAACGTATTTCAATTTTAACGCTAACGTACATTACAATTATTTCTCGAAACTCAGCGGAGGCGAAAAGCGGAAACTCTACCTGCTGACAACGCTTCTTAAAAATCCGAATTTTTTGATTTTGGATGAGCCCACCAACGATCTCGACATCGAAACACTCAATAAACTGGAGGAATTCCTGCATAATTTCGGGGGTTGCCTGATGGTGGTCTCTCACGACCGGTATTTTATGGATCACATGGTTGATCATATTTTTGCTTTTGAAGGTGATGGAAAAATAAAGGATTATTATGGCAATTACAGTGAGTATCATCAGATCAGAAAAATTGAGGAACAAGTAAAAAAACCAAAGGCAATTAAAGATAAGGCGCCCATCGAAAAGCCAAAGGCCAAACCAACAAAATTTACCTACAAACAACAAAAAGAGTTTGAATCCCTCGAAAATGAACTCGAAATCCTGGAAACCGAAAAAGCAGCCATCCTCGAAAAACTGAACGCGGGCAACGGCACCCAGGAAGAATTTCATAACTGGTCGGCCCGATTTGCCGAGCTTCTTGATCTGATTGACCAAAAAACCGATCGCTGGATCGAAATGAGCGAATTAATGGAGGAGAAAGATTAAAAAATCCATAAAAAAAGGCCGCGGGCGCGGCTCTTTTTTTTGCAATCAAAATCAGATACTAACTTAAATCAAAATATGGGGGAGGGAAATTCTTTATTGTAAATTATGAGAGCGACTGGAATAACAACGAAAACCATCTTATCAACAAATCAACCATTGTAAGGTGCTCATCCTTTGGCGCTTTCTTTTCATTTTCATTATTTGGCTGAGTTTTTATTACTTCATAATTTTTTACTTCACACGTATCACTTTGAGATACTTTCTTGCCTGACTGATACTTGAAATTTTTATTCAGCGTGTCATTAAAAAAAGCAGGCCTGGCTGTTAATCCTTCGGTTTTTTCTTCAGTCCGGGCATCTTCGCTATAATTCTCAGTAAGTTGTAGATCATTTTTTTGAGACATACTCAGCCTTCCTGAATTTAAAGCAAACACGCTGCTAACAAATACGAATAATATGCTCAAATATTTAAAACTCATAAACTGGTAAAATGTAAACCATGAAATTCTAAAATTGTGCCGAAAATCACGACACATTGATTACGTGACAATTAAGCAATAATGCATTCCATACGAACACAAGATGTGTCCGTTATCAAAATAGCCATGTCCGAATGCGCACATGTCAATAATTTTTCAGCCCAAACCTTTGCAACCAGGCAAAATCCTTTACTTTTACCGCATGAAACAACAAAAGAAAGCATACTTATTTGCCCTCTCGGCCATACTTTTATGGTCAACTGTTGGCTCGGCTTTTAAAATTTCGCTCCGATACATTTCTTTTATCGAATTACTGTTTTACGCAGCCCTCGTTTCGACGATAACGCTTTTACTGGTGCTGATTTTTAGTAAAAAAATAAACCTTTTACTAACCCTGAAACCGGTCAATTTTTTGCGGGCATCCTTTTTAGGGCTATTAAATCCGTTTTTGTATTATGTTTTCCTGCTTCAGGCCTATAACCTGCTTTTGGCGCAGGAAGCAGGAACACTAAATTACATCTGGCCGGTAGTTCTTGTTTTGCTTTCGATCCCGTTGTTAAAACAAAAAATAGGATGGATAAGTCTTGCTGCAATATTGATCAGCTTTACAGGAATAGTAATCATTGGAACCCAGGGAAATCTATTCAGTTTAAAATTCAGCAATGCAACAGGCGTTGGACTTGCTCTGGGCAGTGCAATTTTCTGGGCATTATTCTGGATTATTAATGTGAAAGATCCTACAGATGCGGTGATTAAACTATTACTGAGTTTTGCTTTCGGTTTAATTTACATCACCATTTATCTGGTTTTCACCAAAGGATTTTCGCCTCCACCTTTAAAAGGATTAGCCGGAGCGGTTTATCTGGGTTTGTTCGAAATGGGAATCACTTTTGTTTTATGGCTCATGGCGCTAAAACATTCGGCAACTACCGCAAAGGTTTCGAACCTGGTTTACATTTCACCATTTATTTCATTGTTTTTTATCAGGTTTGCTGTTGGTGAAACGATCTTGATCTCTACAATTCTGGGTTTAATGCTGATTGTTGGTGGGATTTTACTACAGCAATATGCCGGAAGATTTGCAAAATAAAACCGAAACCCTGAAATTTTTATAAACGTATCTTTGAGCCAAAATTCCAGCATCATAAATTTAACAGCACACGCTGATGTATCCTCGCTTTAGCGATCTTTTGAACGATTTTTTCGGAACAAACTTCAACCTGCCCATTCAAACTTATGGGTTTTTTGTTGCACTTGCTTTTATCGTTGCCGGATTTTTGGTTTATCACGAATTAAAACGTAAGGAAAAAGCCGGACTTATCCCGGCACAAACCAAAGAAACCGTCAAAGGCAGGCCACCAGGCTTTGCCGAACTATTTTTTACAGGCTTGTTTTTCTTCATTTTGGGATTTAAAATTTTCGGAGTTCTTTTCGATTACCAGGTTTTTACCAACAACCCTCAAAATTACATTCTCTCCTTGCATGGAAATCTCCTTGCCGGGATTTTTTTCTTTTTGTTAGCTGTAATCATTGTTTACCTGAAAGGTCAAAAAGAAAAATTAACCGAACCCATCAAAGTGGAAACTGTTGTTTATGCCCGGCATTTAACACCTGTACTCGTGCTAATCGCAGCTTTTACAGGCATTCTGGGTGCAAAATTTTTCGACATTATCGAACACCTCGATGAATTATTCCGTGATCCGCTGCATGTAATTTTTTCGTTTAGCGGACTAACATTTTATGGGGGCTTAATTGTGGCTGCCCTTTCGGTTGGCATTTACGGCGAACGCAACAAAATCAAATGGCCAATTATGGCCGACACTGTGGCTCCGGCATTGATGCTTGCTTACGCAATTGGCCGGATTGGCTGCCAATTGTCGGGCGACGGCTGCTGGGGAGTTCCTAATTTAATGCCAAAACCCGAGTGGCTGGCCATTTTACCCGACTGGATGTGGGCTTTCAACTTTCCTCATAATGTTATTAATCATGGGATCGAAATTCCGGATTGTGTCGGGAATTTTTGCTTTGCGCTGGAGAAGCCTGTATTCCCAACTTCATTTTACGAAACTGCCATTTGTACGGCATTTTTCATTTTTCTATGGTTCATCCGGAATAAATTGAGCACTCCCGGTTTACTTTTTTCGATTTATCTGATACTAAACGGCCTCGAAAGGTTTACGATTGAACAATTCAGAGTAAATATCAGGTACAATATTTTAAACATTCAAATTTCACAAGCTCAAATTATTGCCGCAATTCTGATTCTGGCGGGATTATCCGGCTTAGTATTTTTTAATCGTCACAAAATCTTAAAAACAAAGCATGTCTCAAAAAATTAATCTTCAACTACTTACACAGCAGGTGGCTAACCTGTCACGTGCAACCGGAATATTTCTCAAAAAAGAAATCAACAATTTATCCTCCAAAGATATCGAGTCGAAAGGCACACATGATTTTGTTAGTTATGTCGACAAAACTGCTGAAAAACAAATCATTGGAGAGCTTAGGAAAATATTGCCCGAAGCCGGTTTTATTGCCGAAGAAAGTGCCGAATTATTACCCGCAGCGCGCTATAATTGGGTAATTGACCCTTTGGATGGAACCACAAATTTTATTCACCGGATACCAATATTCTCGATCAGCATCGCGTTGATGGACCATAACGAAGTAGTATCAGGGGTAATTTTCGACCCAAATCATAACGAGTGCTTTTATGCCTGGAAAGGAAGTCAGGCCTTTCTAAACCAAAATATTATCCACGTAAGTGAACCCGGGAAAATTGAGGATGGACTTTTTGCGACGGGTTTTCCTTATTATGATTATTCAAAATTGGATAATTACATCGAAATGTTTAAATTTTTATTGAAAAACAGCCATGGCATCCGTCGTATCGGATCGGCAGCTATTGACCTTGCTTACGTGGCCTGTGGCCGTTTTGAAGGATTTTATGAATACAGCCTTCATCCGTGGGATGTAGCGGCAGGATCACTCATCGTAAAACAAGCCGGTGGCCGGGTATCAGATTTTTCCGGAAACAGCAATTTCATTTTTGGTAAAGAAATCATTGCCACAAACAACAATGTTTACAGTGAGTTTTTGTCGTGTGTTGAAAATTTTTTCGCCGAAAATTGATTTTTAAACTAATATTGTGGCTTAAATGAATTGGAATTCTGATACATCAATGCAACACAAGAATATTAAAGAAACACCCGGTGAAAGACTCATTAAAAGTGAGGTCGAAAACACCAAAGACAGCCCCGGACGTAGTATTGCCAAGGCAATTAGCTGGAGAGTTATGGGCTCATTCGGCACATTTCTTATTTCGTTAGTCATTTTTCGCAGTTATACTAACCAATCGGATAGTGAAGTTTTAGGAAATGCCACCTTGGTTGCTGTTGCAGAAGCTGTTTCTAAAATTATCCTGTATTACATTCATGAACGACTCTGGGCAAACATTAAATGGGGGAAATACTGGAAAAGTTATTGGAGCCGTCGGGCATGGAAAAAACTTTACCGCCAGATGCACGAAAAAAAAAGCAATTATTGATTTTTTATGTTAACACCAAAGCCGGGAGTTTTTTATGATTAACCTAAGGAGAATTACTTTACTTGTTTCGATTGTATTGGTTTTATTTTCACAGCTACTGTTGGGTGAAAATAACCAGAAATTTGATGATTCGACCAGGGTTTATAAAATTTACACCTTCGACATCAAGGAAGAAATTGCTCCGCCAATCTGGCATGTTACCAAAAAATCGTTTCAATCGGCCAAAGATACTGCGGCGGATCTTATTCTCATTCACATGAATACTTATGGTGGAATGCTCGAAACTGCCGACTCGATCAGAACCATCATTCTTGAATCAAAAATTCCGGTCTGGGTATTTATTGATAATAATGCTGCCTCTGCCGGCGCCCTGATTTCGATAGCCTGCGATAGCATTTACATGCGACCCGGCGCAAACATCGGGGCTGCAACGGTAGTAAATCAAACCGGCGAAGCCCTGCCCGACAAATACCAGAGTTATATGCGGGGAATGATGCGCGCAACAGCAGAAACCAAAGGCCGCGACCCAAGAATTGCCGAAGGCATGGTTGATCCGAGAATTGTTATTGAAGGCATCACGGATTCGGGAAAAGTTATCACTTTTACAACCAGTGAAGCCATGAAATTCGGTTATTGCGAAGGTTCCGCCGAAAGTATTGATGAAGTCATCAAAATGGCCGGTGTTAAAAATTATCAATTAATCGAGCATCACATCACCTTTCTCGACAGAATTATCCGGTGGCTGATCAATCCTTTCGTTTCAGGCATCCTGATCATGATAATTATTGGCGGGATTTATTTCGAACTGCAAACTCCTGGCCTCGGGTTCCCAATCCTGGCAGCCATTACAGCAGCCTTGCTGTACTTTGCCCCTTTGTATTTGGAAGGGCTGGCGGAAAATTGGGAAATCATCATTTTTATTATCGGGTTGATTTTACTTGCCGTTGAGCTTTTTGTGATCCCGGGCTTTGGCGTTGCCGGGATACTCGGGATTATTTTTATAGTTACCGGCCTTGCTTTAAGCCTGGTTGATAATGTTGGATTCGAATTCAGCCCTGCGGCACTTGGCAAGCTGATCAGAGCACTTTTTACTGTAATCATTGCTTCTTTTGCTTCGATAGTCGCCTCGATTTATTTCAGCCGAAAACTTTTTGGCTCAACCAGGTTTGGTGAGCTTGCACTAACTACGGTGCAGAAAAAAAACGATGGTTTCACCTCAGCAATCGACGCTTACACGGCGATGATCGGCAAAGAAGGTGTTGCTAAAACAGTGTTGCGTCCGGCCGGAAAAATTTTAATTGATGGCGAAACATACGATGCAACTGCTGAATCGGGTTTTATCGAAAAAGATGAGAAAATCAGGGTTATCCGGTATGTTAACACCCAGCTTTTTGTCAGAAAAACCACCTGATTGCGAAGGCGCTGACTTTTTTCTCAACTTTCGTACTTCTGGCTTTTTGCTAAAGATTTGGAATATAATGGTATCTTTGCACCCCCAAAACTATTTTTGACACTATTATTCTATGCTGGAAAAATTATTTTTAATAAAGAAAAGATGGATTGACATTGAGCTGGAGATGAACGATCCTTCGGCCATGTCCGACATGAAGCGTTACATCAAGCTCAACAAGGATTATAAAGAACTCCAGCCCATAATCGAAGGATACGAAGAGCTTAAGAAAATTGGTGAAGACATCAACTCGGCAAAGGACATCATCAAAAATGAAAAGGACGAAGAATTCAGGACGATGGCTAAAGAAGAGCTTAATGATCTTGTACTTCGCCAGTCGAACCTGGAAGAGAAAATTCGTCTGATGCTGATTCCTGCTGATCCTGAAGACAGCAAAAATGCGATTGTCGAAATCAGGGCCGGAACAGGGGGCGACGAAGCCAGTATTTTTGCCGGCGACCTTTACCGGATGTATGTAAAATTCTGCGAGACCAAAAACTGGAAAACCGAAGGTGTCGATTTTACCGAAGGTACCGTTGGCGGCTATAAAGAGGTTATTTTTAATATTTCGGGAGATGACGTTTACGGACAAATGAAATACGAATCAGGCGTTCATCGGGTACAGCGTGTTCCCAAAACCGAAACACAGGGAAGGATTCATACATCGGCGGCATCGGTAGTTGTTTTACCCGAAGCCGACGAATTCGATATTGACCTGAAACCCGCCGACATCCGGAAAGACACTTTTTGTTCGTCAGGTCCGGGCGGTCAAAGCGTTAATACAACGTACTCAGCCATCAGACTTACCCACATTCCCACCGGAATTGTGGCTTCATGCCAGGATCAAAAATCCCAGGTAAAAAACTTTCAGAAAGCTTTGGCAGTGCTTCGTACCAGGATTTATGAATTAGAATATCAAAAACACCTGGACGAAATTTCTTCTAAAAGAAAAACAATGGTTTCAACCGGCGACAGATCGGCAAAAATCAGGACGTACAATTATCCTCAGGGACGCGTAACCGACCACAGGATAAGCCTTACCATGTATAACCTGCAATCGTTTGTTGACGGAAATATCCAGGAGATGATCGATCAGTTGCAACTTGCCGAAAATGCTGAAAGGCTTAAAGCTGAAGTTGAAGGAAAATAACTGCCTTTTTTTAAAATTTAAAATATTTTATCTCACTTATTACGTTAGTAAAATAACAATTTCCTGTTTTAACAGAGAAAAATTATCGATATGGAATACAATTCACAACGCGCGAAGCTTCCTGTTCCGGAATATGGAAGAAATCTTCAGAAAATGGTTGAATTCATCAAAACCTTCGAAAACCGGGAAAAAAGAACACAACTGGCTTATCAGATTGTGGACATTATGGCTGAAATGCACACCCTTTCGAAAGAAACGGCCGATTTCCGTCATAAACTCTGGGATCATCTTCACATCATGTCAAGTTTCAATTTAGATGTTGACTCCCCATTTCCTGTCCCGGATACCGAAATATTATATAAAAAACCAAACCGGCTCGACTATCCCAGGAAAGATATCAAATTCCATCATTACGGAAAAAATATCGAGCTGATTATTAATTATGCCAAGGATTACGAAGAAGGCCCTGAAAAGGACCTGCTTGTAAAAACGATCGCTAATCACCTGAAAAAATCATACCTCACCTGGAACCGAGATTCGGTAAACGATGAACTGATAACCGACCACCTTGCTGAGCTTTCGGATAACAAACTCGAACTGGCTGAAGATGAGCAGTTGAATAAAACCACCGAAATATTGGCCCGTAACGCTAAACACAAAACCAGCAAACCTGCGCCCAATAATCGGCCAGGTCAGAGTTATTCGCGGCCAAACCCGAATTTTCAGCGAAACCCACACCAGCAAAATAAACCCAGAAGGAAGTAAATTTTCTGTTTCAATCTTAAAAAAACCATTTAAATAAACCTCGATGAGTTCATTTGAGATTCGCGGAGGCAAAAAACTTAAAGGAGAGATTATTCCTCAAGGTGCAAAAAATGAGGCCTTACAGGTTATTTGCGCAACTTTGCTCACACCCGAAAAAATTACCATCAGCAATATTCCACGCATCAGGGATGTAATTAAACTTATCGAATTACTCCAGGATCTCGGGGTAAGCGTGAACGAAATTAATGATAACACCTTTTCATTTCAGGCAACTCAGGTTGATCTTGAATTTTTAAAGTCGAAAGATTTTAAGAAAAAGGCTGCAGGGCTTCGCGGCTCCATCATGATTGTTGGCCCGCTGCTTGCCAGGTTTGGTAAAGCCTACATCCCGCAGCCCGGTGGTGATAAAATCGGGCGTCGCAGGCTCGATACCCATTTTATCGGTTTACAGCAACTTGGCGCAACTTTTAACTACGATTTTGTTGAGAATTTCTATCAGGTTGAAGCTTCACGACTAAAAGGAGCCTACATGCTGCTCGATGAAGCCTCCGTTACAGGAACAGCCAATATTTTAATGGCAGCCACGCTCGCCGAAGGAACGACGACAATTTTTAATGCTGCCTGCGAGCCTTACGTAGTGCAACTTTCGGAAATGCTTAACAGGATGGGCGGTAAAATTTCGGGTATCGGCTCAAACCTGCTGTTTATCGAAGGCGTCGAACATCTGAAAGGAACCGATCATACGTTACTTCCCGACATGATCGAAATCGGAAGTTTTATCGGGCTTGCCGCCATGACCCACTCCGAAATCACCATCAAAAATGTTCAATTCGAAAAATTAGGGATTATCCCTGAGGTTTTTCGCCGTCTTGGCATAAACCTCGAGCGTAGAGGCGATGATATTTTTATTCCGGAACAGGAACATTACGAGGTTGAAACTTTTATGGATGGTTCCATCATGACCATTTCTGATGCTCCATGGCCGGGTTTTACACCTGATCTCATCAGCATTGCCCTGGTAGTCTCCATCCAGGCAAAAGGCAGCGTGCTAATCCATCAGAAAATGTTTGAGAGCCGCCTGTTTTTTGTTGATAAACTCATCGATATGGGTGCGCAGATTATCCTTTGCGACCCGCACAGGGCAACTGTAATCGGGCTTGATCGTAAACAAAACCTTCGTGGTATCCGAATGGTTTCTCCGGATATCCGGGCTGGAGTAGCGTTACTCATCGCTGCGCTTTCGGCTGATGGAAAAAGTGTGATTGATAATATTGACCAGATCGACCGTGGCTATCAGAACATCGATGGCCGCCTGCGGGCGCTTGGTGCAGACATAAAAAGAATTTAAAACAATAATTTATAATGAAAAGAAAACTGATTATTCCAATATTAGGCTTTGTGATGGCTTTTTTGCCTGGAAGTTTTATTTACGGGCAAGCAACAAATGCTCCCAAAACAGGCACCCAAATTGGCGATATCGCCCCGGAAATTGTGCTTAACAACCCTGATGGAAAACAATTTAAACTTTCCGACTTACGTGGAAACATTGTGTTGATCGACTTCTGGGCATCGTGGTGCAGACCGTGCAGGCAGGAAAACCCCAACGTTGTTGCTGCTTATCAGAATTTTAAAGATAAAAAATTCATCGACGCCAGTGGTTTCAGAATTTTTAGTGTTTCGCTGGACAAAACCAAGCCCGATTGGGTAAAAGCCATCCAGGCCGACAATCTTTCGTGGGATGAGCATGTGAGCGACCTTAAAGGCTGGCAATCGGCAATTGGCAGGGTTTACGGGGTTAACTCGATCCCGATGAATTATCTTTTAGATAAAAATGGTAAAATTATCGCCACAAATCTCCGCGGAAATGCGCTGGTTGAAGCTTTGAACAAACTTGTAAAATAAATGTTTCCGAGGCTTACCGCTAAAACCGGATTCCTTCATTATCTGACAATTTGACTTTATAATAATGTGTTGGCAATAATTTTGCTAACCATTTTTAACTTCAATAAATTGTTGTTATAAAAACGCTTTTAAGGAAAAAACATGGCAGAAGAAATCAATAAAAACGAAGAAATCACAGAAGTTCCGGAAACCCAGGAAGCTTCCGACCAAACTCCGGCACAGGAAAAAGCCAGCGAACCAAAAACTGAAACCAGTTGGTTGAACCGGAAATCGAAATCAAAAGATAAAAAAGACGATAAAAAGTATCTCGAAAGAATAGATGAATTAGAAGCTAATCTTGCCGAGCTAAACGATAAATACCTAAGGCTCTTTTCGGAGTTCGACAACTACCGCAAGAGAACCCTCAAAGAAAGGCTGGATCTCATAAAATCAGCTTCGCAAGACCTGATCATCGAACTTTTACCGGTTGTTGATGATTTTGAAAGAGCGCTCAAAGCCCTCGAAACTACCCATGATTCGGTAAAAGCAGCCGAAGGTGTTCAACTGATTTACAATAAATATAAGAATATCCTCCTCCGCAAAGGCCTGGAACCGATGGTTACAAAAGGTCAGGAATTTGACACCGATTTTCACGAAGCCATCACCAATGTTCCTGCGCCATCCGACGACTTAAAAGGCAAAGTCATTGATGAAATCGAAAAAGGATATTTGCTCAACGGAAAAGTTATCAGGTTTGCAAAAGTCATCATTGGCCAGTAAACTATTTTTATACAAGTAAAGACGAGAAAATGTCAACCAAAAGAGACTACTACGAAATACTGGAACTTCAGAAGAATGCTGATGAAGCCGAAATTAAAAAGGCTTACCGCAAGATGGCTTTGAAGCATCATCCCGATAAAAATCCTGGCGATAAAGATGCTGAGGAGCGTTTTAAAGAAGCAGCCGAAGCTTACGAAGTTTTACGTGACCCCCAAAAGCGCGAACGTTACGACCGTTACGGCCATGCCGGGGTTGGCAACCAGGGTGGAGGCGGCTTTGGAATGTCGATGGATGATATTTTCTCGAATTTTGGCGACATTTTCGGTGGTGGATTTGGAGGATTTGGCGGTGGATTTGGCAACAGTTCACGGCGGCGAAACGTTAACCGCGGCACCAACCTCCGGGTTAAAGTACGCATGACTTTAGATGAAATTGCCACCGGTGTCGAGAAAAAACTGAAGGTCAACAAATACGTAAAATGTAACGAATGCTCGGGAACCGGTGCTAAAAACGGTTCTGCCTACAGCAACTGTCATACCTGTCACGGCACTGGCCAGGTTACACGTGTTACCAACACCTTTCTCGGACAGATGCAGACCACTTCAACCTGCCCGGCTTGTGGTGGCGAAGGCCAGACGATAACCAGCAAATGTAATGCATGCGGTGGCGATGGAATCGTGAAAGGTGAAGAAGTAATTTCGGTAAACATTCCGGCTGGTGTTGCCGATGGGATGCAACTTTCGGTCAGCGGCAAAGGAAATGCAGGCGCCCGTAGTGGCATAAACGGTGATCTGATTGTTCTGGTTGAAGAAATCGAACATCAGGATTTAATCCGTGATGGCGATAATCTGATTTTTGATAAATACATCACTTTTTCGGATGCTGCCTTGGGTTGTAATCTGGACGTACCAACGCTCGATGGCAAAGCCCGCGTTAAAATTGAACCTGGCACACAAAGTGGAAAAGTATTGAGGCTGAAAGGAAAAGGCCTTCCCCATCTTCAATCTTATGGAAAAGGAGATCTTCTGGTTAACGTTAACATCTGGGTTCCTCAAATTCTTTCGCGTGAAGAAAGAACCATGCTCGAAAAGCTGAACGATTCTCCAAACTTTGCACCTGACCTCGAGAAAACGCGCAACAGCTTCTTTGCAAGAATGAAAGATTACTTTCAGCGATAAGAAATTTCACGAAGGCTAACAGTAAAATTTCGCGTAAGCCTTTTCATTTTCTAATATTTCAATACTATTTTCCCACTTTTATATCATTCGACGCAATGGTGACCCTGCAGTTCTTTTAAACAAAGGGATTCAAATAATCATGCCTTTGGCTTTTTCATCATAAATTTGCACCCACAAGTTTTAATTCCAAAATATGGATGAAATTAAAGTAGTTGAAGTAACCAAACAATACGCCGGCCACCTGGCACTCAATAAAGTGAGCATCGATGTGCCAAAGGGTAGCATTTTTGGATTATTGGGTCCGAATGGCGCCGGCAAAACTTCACTCATCAGGATTATAAACCGGATAACTGCTCCTGATAGTGGTGAGCTTTATTTTAACGGTCACCCGCTTTCGGCTGAAGATGTTTCGCAAATGGGCTATCTGCCCGAAGAAAGAGGCCTCTATAAAAAAATGAAAGTCGGCGAACAGGCGCTTTATCTTGCGCAGCTTAAAGGCCTGAGCAAAGCTGAGGCAATGGAAAAACTGAAATTCTGGTTCGATAAATTTAATCTTGGATCGTGGTGGAATAAAAAAGTTGAAGAGCTTTCAAAAGGCATGCAGCAAAAGGTTCAGTTTATCGTCACCGTAATCCACGAGCCCAAATTGTTGATTTTTGATGAGCCTTTCAGCGGCTTCGATCCCATCAATGTAAATCTTTTAAAGGAAGAAATATTGAATCTCCGCCAAAAAGGCGCTACCATCATTTTCTCCACCCACAATATGGCCTCAGTTGAAGAGCTTTGCGACCATATCGCCCTCATCAATAAAGCCGAAAAAATCCTTGATGGTAAAGTTGCAGCTATTAAGGATTCGTTTAAAAAGAATATTTTCGAAATCGTTTACCGAAACCAAAACAGGTCAATCGGCTATAACCTGCCTGAATCCTATGTTCTGGTCAGTGAAGAACATCATGGAAACATGGCAAAAGCGAAGATAAAAATCCCTTCCGGAGAAACGCCAAACCAACTGCTTCAGCTAGCTATTACCGATGTTGAAGTGCATGCCTTCAGCGAAATTATGCCAACCATGAACGATATTTTCATTTCGAAAGTTAACGAATACGAAAATTATTCCCGAAAAATCTGATCCATCATGAACAAAACACGCATCATTATTCAAAGGGAATATCTGTCGAGGGTTAAAAAGAAATCATTTTTGATCATGACCATCCTTGGCCCCATTCTGATGGCTTCGATCTGGGTGATTCCGCTTTATCTGGCAAATACCTCCAACGAAAAAAAGGTCATTCAGATTCTCGATGAAACCGGGATATTCAACAAAAAGTTTAAAAGTACAGCCGAGCTAACATTTGTGCCCGTTTCGATGGAAATTGAAACAGCCAAAAACGGACTTTCGAGCAGCGGCAACTATGCCTTGCTGTTTATCCCGAAAACACAGCTAAACGTGCCAACGTCAGCCATCCTTTATTCCTCAGGTCAGCCCTCGATTGATGTAAAAAGTCACATTAAAGAGGTAATGCAGCGGGAAATCGAAAGTCTTAAACTCGAAACCTCCGGGGTTGACCCTGAAATCCTGAAATCCATCAAAACCAACATCAATATCAACACCATCAAAATTGATGAAAACGGCGCCGAAACAAAGAGTTTTACGGAGGTAAGCATGGTTGTAGGCATTTTTGCAGGCATCCTGATTTATATGTTTATTTTCATGTTTGGCGCCCAGGTGATGCGCGGCATTATCGAAGAAAAAACCAGCCGCATCATCGAAGTTATCATTTCGTCGGTAAGACCTTTCCAGTTGATGATGGGGAAAATTGTCGGCATCGCCCTGGTTGGGCTGACGCAATTTCTGCTATGGGTAATTCTTACTTTCAGCATTGTTACTGTCTTTCAACTTTCGATGGCCGGTGAAACAAAACTTGCAAAAACAGATCAGATGTTTTCGCCCCAGGGAAAAATCCTGAACGCTGAAAAGCTTAAGGAATTTTCGGAAAAAACCACCGAAAAGGACAACATGGAATTCCAGATTATCGAAGCTATTTCAACGATAAATTACGGCGTGATGGTAGGTTCTTTTATCTTTTTTTTCCTTGCGGGATATCTCCTGTACGCTGCATTATTTGCTGCCATTGGTTCGGCAGTTGACAGCGAGGCCGACACCCAGCAATTCATGCTTCCGGTAACCATTCCGCTCATACTTTCGATTGTGATGGCGCAATTTGTCATCACCAATCCCGATGGGCCGGTGGCTTTCTGGTTTTCGATAATTCCGCTCACTTCGCCGGTAATCATGATGGTAAGAATCCCTTTTGGCGTACCATTCTGGGAACTGTTTTTATCGATGTCGCTTCTGGTGGTAACCTTTCTTGGTGCAACCTGGATGGCTGCAAAAATTTATCGCACCGGCATTTTAATGTACGGAAAAAAAGTTAATTATGCCGAATTGTGGAAATGGCTGAGGTATAAGCAGTGAAGAAGGGAAGAGAGGAAGATTGGAATGATGGAAGAGTGGAAGATTGGAAAAATGGAAGATTGGACAATTCGACAATTGCAAGAATGGAATATTGGAATATTGGAACATTGGAAGAATCAGAGAAAGGAAGACTGGAAAAATGGAATATTGGAAGAATGTATATTTAGGAAAACTCATCATTCCATCATTCCATCATTCCATCATTCCATCATTCCATCATTCCATCATTCCATCATTCCATCATTCCATCATTCCATCATTCCACCATTCCATCATTCCACCATTCCACCATTCCACCATTCCACCATTCCATCATTCCACCATTCCACCATTCCACCATTCCACCATTCCACCATTCCACCATTCCATCATTCCATCATTCCACCATTCCATTAAATAAAAAAACTTAAAATTAAAACACCTGAACCTGATGAATTATTTTGAGATTAACATTACGCTGTCAAACCACGAAGCACCGGATTCACGCGATATTATCGCCGCCCATCTGAGCGAATCAGAATTTGAGAGTTTTGAAGATACCGAAACCGGACTAAAAGCATTTATCCAGGAGCATCTTTATAACGAAAACGTTGTTAAAGAAGCCCTCGACGAAATTAGTGAGATGATCCCTTTTACCCGGGAGGTTATTTTTATTCCCGAACAAAACTGGAACGAAACCTGGGAAAAGAACTATGAACCTGTGATGATTGCAGGAAAATGCTTTATCCGTGCGCCATTTCACGCACCAAACCCGGAAGCAAAATATGAATTGATCATCGAACCAAAAATGTCGTTTGGAACCGCCCATCATGAAACAACATCAATGATGATCGAATTGATCCTTGAGAAAAACTGGCAGGGTAAAAAAGTCCTCGACATGGGCAGTGGAACAGGCGTTCTGGCGATTTTGACATCCAAAATGGGCGCTCCCGAAATTATGGCCATCGATAACGATGAATGGGCCTTTTTAAATGCCGTCGAAAACGTTGAACGTAATAATACCAGCAACATCAAGGTTTTGCAGGGTGATGATGCTTTGATCGAAAATCAGAAATTCGATGTCATCATTGCCAACATCAACAGAAATATTTTGCTGGCGCAGATTCAAAATTATTCAAGGGCGCTTAACACGGGCGGAGAAGTTTTCCTGAGTGGTTTTTATGAAGAAGATGTTCCGGTTTTGTTGAAGGAGACGGAGAAATATCATCTGAAACTCAAACAAAAAATTACCAAAAACAATTGGGTCGCGATGATTGTGGGGTAGAGTCAAGCACTTTTTGGGCATTTAAAAGGTTTCACCTTTGGCAAAGGTGAAACCTTTAAACTATTACAAAAGAATTCAAATAATTCAGGCCCTGTTTCCCTGGCTTCTTAACGAAATTTTATAAAAAGAACGACGGCACCTGCAATAAAATCAATAGTTTACCGCTAAATATCCACACTATTTTTTTTTAAAATTCCGGATTTGAAATAATGCTACGCCGTTTAATTTTCCTTTTCTCGCTGTTTTTCAGCACTTGTCTGCTTCAGGCGCAGGTGATTAAATCGTTTACCCCCGACTCTGTGGTTTTTATTCAGGAACTCGGTACTTTTTTCGATGCAATCGCTATTAAAGAAAATAAAGAACAGGCCGTTGCTACACTCGAAAACTTCAAGGTGTTATGGAACGCCGAAGGCTTCAACCACCTTCAGAAACTCGAAATTTACGGAATAGCCAACCTCATGCTGGCAAACCGCATCAAATCGTACCCTCATTTCGAAATTTATTTACGGACATTAACCGTTTTCAGAAATCTTCAACACGACGAAAACAGCTTTAACACCTGGCTTTTGGCGATGCATGAAAGTATTACCAAAAAACAGGGAACCAAACTTTTCATAACCAACCTTGAATTTACGGATGGTTTATTGAATAAAAACCTGCTGTACGATTCGAAAATCTTTAACTGGGCTTTAACTACAACAAACTACCGTTTTGAAAATGATGATGAATTATACCTGTCAGTTCCCGAACTCGATCTGATGTGCCGCACCAAAAGTGATAGTTCGATCATTTACAATACATCCGGAAAATATTACCCTGCCGAATTTCGATGGTGGGGCGACAGCGGTAAAATTAACTGGCAACGCGCCGGGCTTAACCCCGACAGCATTTTCGTTGTTTTCGACAGCTACGAAATTTTTCTAAACTCATCAAAATTTACCATCGACACGGTTCTTTTTTACAACAAAGCCTACCTGCCCAATGCTCTGCAGGGAATACTCGATGAGAAGGTTTCGACAAATACTGTAACTCAGGATAAGGCGATTTATCCGCAGTTTACATCCTTCATCAAAAACCTGTTTATTTCCGACATTTTCCATAACATCGATTACGAAGGCGGGTTTTCGATGAAAGGTGCTACAATTTTTGGTGAAGGTGCCGAAAACCGCGACGCCATAGTGACTTTCAAAAAGAAATACGACGACAAAAGCGAATATTTCGATCAGTTGGTGGCCCGGTCAAAAATCTTTGTTTTCGACCAGGACCGGATAAATGCTGCCAGCGCTTCGGTGAGCATCTATCATGGCAACGATTCGATTTACCATTCGGGGCTACTTTTCAAATACATCAACAAAACCCGGGAACTATCGATGCTTCGCCTCGATAAAGGCGTTAGCCAAAGTCCCTATCTCGACACTTACCACGATGTCGAAATAAATTGCGAGGCTGTTTACTGGAAAATGGATGAACCTCAGATTGATTTCCGCTCTACCAAAGGCATGCAAAATATCAGCAATGCAGTTTTTACCTCCAACAACTATTATTCCGAAAGTCATTTCGATTACCTCCAGGGCATCGATCCTGTGCACCCGCTGGTGAGAATCAGGGATTATTCAAGAGCATTTAAAACCAACGATTTTTATATTTATGAAATGGCCAACTACATCAGGTTGCCCGAACAGCAGGTCGAGGCTCTGGTTATCAATCTTGCACAGCAGGGTTTTTTAAATTATGATATCGAATCAAAACGCGCATTCATCAATCAAAAGGTTAATCATTATCTCGACGCAAAAAATGGAAAAACCGATTATGATGTGATTTCATTTTCATCGAAAGTCGAAAACGAGAACAACGCCACATTGAACCTCGCAAATTTCGACCTTACCATCCGGGGAGTCCCTGAAGTTTCGCTCAGCGATTCGCAGCAAGTTTACATTTACCCTTCGAACGAGGAGGTGATTTTACGCAAAAACAGAGATTTCCTGTTTTCAGGAAAGATTAAAGCAGGCCTTTTTGAGTTTTTGGCCAAAGACTGCTCTTTTGAGTACGACACTTTCAGGCTAAATTTACCCACCATCGAAAACATGCGTTTCAAGGTTAAATCGTTCGAAAAAAATAAAAACGGTGTTTATGACCTTGTGGATGTAAAAACCATTATTTCGGACCTCAGCGGCGATTTGCTCGTTGATTATCCGACCAACAAAAACGGGCTGCGCCATTATGCCAAATACCCCGTTTTTAATAGTAAAAATCCTTCTTTTGTTTATTACGACAAGGATTCGGTTTTTGCGAAAGCCTACAATCGCAAGAGTTTTTACTATTCTCTCGAACCTTTTTTGATCGAAAGCCTGGAGAGTTTTTCGACCGATGGCTTAAGTTTTAAAGGATCGCTCACTTCAGGTGGCATCTTTCCGGAAATGCCCATTCCACTGACTATTCAGCCGGATTATTCGTTAGGTTTCACCACTGCCACGCCACTTGCCGGATTTCCGGTTTATGGTGGAAAAGGCACTTTTTCGTCTCAGATTTTCCTAAGCCTGGAAGGATTAAAGGGAAAAGGAGACCTCAGCTTTTTGAACTCAAAATCCAAAACCAACGATATTATTTTCTATCTCGACTCGACAAATGCCCGAATTGAGCAGTTTGAAATCCTGAAAAAAACCGGCGCTCAGGTTGATTATCCTTCAGTTACAGGCCAACGTCTCCTGCAGCGCTGGATGCCTTACAAAGATTCGATGATGGTGGCCACCACTGATTCAGCTTTCAAAATATACGAAAATTTATCCACCTTAAATGGAGGGCTTGCTCTCACTCCTTCCGGCCTCACCGGCAATGGCTCCATGAAGTTTTTTGATGCCGAAATGGACTCAGAGCATTTTGTGTATTCCGACCATTCATTTTATGCTGATTCCTCCGACTTCCGGCTGAATTCGTTCGATAATTCAAACATCGCCCTATCAACAAGCATTTTTAAGGCTTTTATTGATTTTGAGGATAAAATCGGCAAATTCGAAACCAGCGGATCAAATTCAAAAATCGATTTTCCTGTTAATAAATTTATCTGTTTTATGGATGAATTTACCTGGTTTATCGAAAAAAATGAACTCGATATGCAAAAATTTCTCAGCGAAGGAATTCCAGACTTCGATAAATTGACCTTAAAGGAAATTATTGATGTTGACCTTTCGGGATCTGAATTTATTTCGACAAACCCTTTGCAGGATTCGCTGAAGTTTTTCTCCTTAAAAGCCAATTATAACCTCAAAACGAACATCCTGCGAGCCGAAGATGTAAAAATTATCCGGGTTGCCGACGCTGCCATTTTCCCGGTTGATGGAATAATTCAGATCGAAAAAAACGCGCTCATTCAGCCGTTGGCTAATGCCACCATCATTGCCGACACAGCCACAAAACGCCATTTAATAACCGATGCAAAAGTTGCCATCGAATCGAAATATTCCTACAAAGCCTCTGGTTCGTCGGTTTACAGCGATTCGTCGGGAAATGCCCAGACGATATTTTTCGAAAACATAGCCGTCGATTCCAGCTATCACACCTTCGCCAACGGAAAAATTACCCCCGAGCAGGAATTCAGGCTAAGCCCACGATTTGCCTTCAGGGGCGATGTTACTTTAAATGCCACAAACCCGTTTCTTAATTTCGACGGTGCCTACATGCTTTTGCAGGATTGTAAACCCGATTTTTCGAGATGGGTTAAATTTAATCAGCAGATCGACCCTGACCGCGTAATCCTGCCGGTTGAAAAGGAGCCGGAAGAATTTGCAGCAAAAAAACTTTATGCAGGATTTTTCCACTCCAACGAAAATAACAAGGTTTACCCGGCATTCCTGTCGCGGAAGGAATATTACAGCGACACTTTGATGTTGTCGGTGGAAGGGGATATTTTTACCCGTAAGAACGGGGATGAATTGCTGATTACAGCCGAAACCGACTCGAGTTTAACGGATAAAACCGACCCGAAAACCCGTTTTATGAAGCTGGATGTTGCTGGCTGTGAAATAACCGGAAGCGGCCAGATTAATTTTGGTGTTGATTTTGGCCAGGTGAAAGTTAGCTCTTACGGAAATATCAACCATTTTATCATTCCCGACTCCACAAATTTTGATGTGGTACTCACCGTTGACTTCTTTTTTATTGAAGAAGCCCTCAAAAATATGCGCGCCGAACTCGACCTGGCAAATGCCACTGGCGTTGATCTGGCAATGCCTAAGATCACCACTTCTTACCTCGAAATGTTAGGGAAACAAGAAGCCGATCAGGTACTTGCTGATATGAATTTGTATGGTTCGATCAGGAAAATTCCCGAAGCTTTGAAAAAATGTTTTATGTTTACCGACGTAAAATTTTCGTACAACAACGAAAAACGTTCGTACATTTCAAGCGGACCGATTGGAATTGGAAATATCCTGGGGGAACCGCTAAACAAATATTATGAGGGTTTTATCGAAATTGTGAGACGTCGCAGCGGAGACATCCTGAATATTTACATCGAAATCGACCGCCGCAACTGGTACTTTTTTACTTACAGCAGCAACGTTATGCAGGCGATTTCATCACAAACCGAATTCAATAAATTTATTCGGGATGTAACCACCGAAAGCAGAAAAGATGATGCAAAAAAAGATGAAACTGCGTATCGTTACATCATCTCGACAATACAAAAGAAAAATAGTTTCCTCAGGAGCGTGCGTTCGTCAGAGGAAGATAAAGAAAGTGAATAAAATATGGAGAATTTGTATTTAGCGGCAGGAATTGTTCTTGCCTACCTGGCTGGCTCAATCCCATCTTCGGTGTGGATAGGTAAAATTTTTTACGGTATCGACGTCCGTAACGAAGGTAGTGGTAACGCCGGAGCCACAAATACCCTCAGGGTTTTGGGTGCAAAAGCCGGTGTTCCGGTGATGTTGTTCGATGTTTTTAAAGGATGGTTTGCCATTTATCTCTGGCATTATTTTTCGCCCGCCGGTTTTTCCCCCGAAAATCTGGTCTGGTACAAGATTACACTCGGCACCGCAGCAGTTCTCGGGCACGTTTATCCTGTTTTTGCACAATTCAGAGGTGGCAAAGGAATTGCAACCCTGCTTGGCGTTGGCATTGCTCTTTACCCCGAATCGGCGCTGGTGGTTTTTATGCTTTTTGTGGCGATTTTAACAATTTCACATTATGTTTCTTTATCCTCCATCATCGCTTCCCTAAGTTTTCCGTTGGCGGTGGTTTTTCTTTTCGATCAGAAATCGGTGCCATTAATCGTATTAGCAATTTTTGTGGCACTATTTGTGCCATTCACCCACCGGACAAATATCAAGCGGCTTTTAACAGGTACTGAATCGAAATTTAGCTTCAAAAAGAAGTCAAAAACCCGATGAATTATCTGGATATTCATAAAAAACGATAATCTTAATTGATTGCATTCCACTTTTTTTGCTAATATTGTACAAAATCTAAAATGAGTTTTCGACAAGGATTTATGGAACTAAAGACCACTTAAAAATTCTTTATTTCATTCTTTTCGTGTAACTTATGATATTGAAACAAAATTTAATAAACAACGTTTGATCGGTCAGTCCGAAAATCAGAATAATAATAAATAAAATAGTATTAATCAGCGAAATATCGAATAAAATGAAATTCATTGTATCAAGTAATTTATTACTTAAAAATTTACAATCCATCAGCGGAGTGTTAAGCTCAAACAACACCTTGCCTATTCTTGATGACTTTCTCTTCGAGATTAATGAAGAAACTTTAAAAATCACCGCATCAGACCTGGAAACTACGATGTCGGTAAAAATTCTTCTTACCATGAGTGAAGAAAAAGGAATTGTTGCCATCCCGGCCAAAATCCTGCTCGACACCCTAAAAACTTTACCTGACATTCCTGTAACTTTCAACATTAACGACGACAATTTTGCAGTTGAAATGCTGGCAGGCGAAGGAAAATATAAACTCAGCGGCCACAATGGCGAAGAATATCCTGTAACTCCCGTGGTTGAAGGAGGATACTCGTTTAATATTAATTCGCTCACCCTTGCCGAAGCCATTGCAAAAACTGTTTTTGCTGCCGGCAACGACGAATTAAGACCTGTTATGTCGGGAGTTTACCTCGAGATGTCCGAAGATCAGACTTCATTTGTTGCCACAGATGCACATAAATTAGTTCGCTACAGCAGGCTTGATGTAAAATCAGACAATGAAGCATCCATCATTCTGCCAACCAAGCCGTTAAACCAGCTCAAAAACATTTTAACGCACAACGATATTGAAGTTAAAATCGAGTACAACAACAAAAACGCCTTCTTCTCATTCGGCAATGTGCACCTCGTTTGTAAACTCATCGAAGGAAAATACCCGAATTACACAGCCGTAATTCCGATCGACAATCCTAACAAATTGCACATCGAGCGGATTCCGCTGCTTAATTCGATAAAACGTGTTTCGATTTTTGCAAATCAATCCACACACCAGATCAGGTTTAAAATTTCGGGAAAAGAACTTGTTCTTTCGGCCGAAGACATCGACTATTCAAATGAAGCCCGCGAAAGGCTCAATTGTAACTTCGAAGGCGAAGACATGGAAATCGGGTTCAACTCAAAGTTCCTCCAGGAAATGCTCAACAATACAGGCACCGAAGAGGTGATTATCGAAATGTCGCAGCCTAACCGCGCTGGCTTGCTCATCCCTGTTGATGAAGAAAACCAGAATGTTGATATTTTGATGCTCGTGATGCCAGTTATGCTGAATAACTAAGCTTCGATTACGATTTGATGAACTGACCCGGATTGTCCAAAAATATTTTCCATGATCACTTTTGCTGATAACAGGAAAAATTCAGGAACCACAATTCAGGTCAGTTCTTTTTTTATGAAGTTTTTGATAAAAATTTAAAAGAAAATTCCGGCCATGTCGCTCAGGGTAAAGAATTTAACAAAGGTTTATGGCCAGCAGAAAGCGCTGGATAATATTTCGCTCGAAATAAAACCCGGGCAAATTACAGGTCTGCTTGGACCAAACGGCGCAGGTAAAACAACCATGATGAAAATCCTCACCTGTTTTATCCCTCCTACCTCAGGCGAAGCTTCTGTTAACGATCTGGATGTTCAGGAAAATTCCATTGAAGTCAGGAAAATTATCGGCTACCTTCCCGAGCATAACCCACTTTACCTTGAAATGTATGTTAAAGAATACCTCGGTTTTATCGGGGGAATTTACAAACTTCCTGATCTGAAAAGCCGTGTGGACGAGATGATCGAAATGACAGGTTTGCAATCTGAGTATAAAAAGAAGATTGCAGCACTTTCGAAAGGTTACCGTCAGCGCGTGGGGCTGGCGCAGGCGCTCATTCATAATCCTTCAGTACTCATTCTCGATGAACCAACTTCGGGGCTTGACCCCAACCAGTTATCAGAGATCAGGAATCTGATCAGAAAAATCGGAGCCGAAAAAACGGTGATGCTGTCAACACATATCATGCAGGAAGTCGAAGCCATCTGCGACCGGGTAATTATCATCCATAAAGGCAAAATCGTTGCCGACGACTCCACAGCAAACCTTCATAAAGACAATAAAGAAGAAGAAATCCTTATTATCAGCTTTAAAGAACATGTTGATTCAAAACTCTTCGAGTCGCTCAAAAACATCAAATCCATCGAAAAACCGGACGAAAAAACGCTCAAAATTTCCTCACTATCGGGTATTGACATCCGCCCTGCGATTTTTAACCTGGCTACCGAAAATAAACTCACCATCCAAACTTTACAAAGGCAGGAACACAGCCTCGAAGAAATTTTCCGGCAACTGACAAAAAATTGATTTTTAACACACCTGAAGAAAAAAACATTATTTTTGCGCCCACACATTATTCACAGCATTAATGTGTTTTAAGTTTATTGAACAATGGAAGGATTTGATTGATTGCAACCATTAAAAAAAATGCTAAAACAAGTTGTTTTACCATCCTGCCGTCATCAAAGTTTCCTGATTAACATTTATTTAATTTTAAAATCTTTACGATAATGAGTTATTTATTCACTTCTGAATCAGTATCGGAGGGGCATCCCGATAAAGTTGCTGATCAAATTTCTGATGCCCTGCTTGATGAGTTTTTAAAACAAGACAAAGAATCGAAAGTCGCTTGCGAAACGCTTGTTACCACAGGCCTGGCAGTGCTGAGTGGCGAGGTTCGTACCAACGGTTATGTTGATGTGCAGGACGTTGCCCGACGCATAATCAAAAAAATCGGCTACACCAAACAATCGTACCGCTTTGATGGAGACTCCTGCGGCGTTATCTCGGCAATTCATGAACAATCCGGCGACATCAATCAGGGAGTTGTCCGCGAGCGTGAAGAAGACCAAGGTGCCGGCGATCAAGGGATGATGTTTGGTTATGCCACCAGCGAAATGGCTAATTTAATGCCGATGCCTATCGAACTTGCGCATATTTTTTTACAACAACTCGCGGCAATCAGGCATGAAGGCAAAGAAATGACCTACCTCGGCCCCGATTCAAAATCACAGGTTACCATCAAATATGATGACGACAAAAACCCTTTAAGCATTGATGCAATTGTGGTTTCGACCCAACACGACGATTTTGATGAAGATGATGCCATGTTGGCAAAAATCAGAAAAGATGTACAGGAAATTTTAATTCCGAGGGTTAAGAAAGAACTGCCGGAAAATATCCAAAAGTTATTCGATCATGATTACAAATTGCATGTTAATCCAACCGGAAAGTTTGTAATTGGCGGGCCTCACGGCGATACCGGACTTACCGGCCGCAAAATCATCGTTGATACGTATGGTGGAAGAGGCGCTCATGGCGGTGGTGCTTTTTCGGGCAAAGACCCTTCAAAAGTTGACAGATCGGCAGCCTACGCCACACGGCATATTGCCAAGAATCTGGTTGCCGCCGGAATTGCTGATGAAGTCCTGGTTCAGGTAGCTTACGCAATCGGCGTTGCAGAACCTGTTGGTTTGTTTATTAATACTTTTGGGACTGCAAAAACCAAAAATAGCCAGGGACAAACGCTGAAGGACAGCGAAATTGCTGAAAAAGTTGAGAAAATTTTCGACCTCCGACCTTATGCAATTTTGAAAAGATTCGGGCTGAAAAATCCGATTTACCTGCCAACTGCTACTTATGGTCACTTTGGAAGAGACCATTACAAAGAAGACGTTGAGGTTTTTTATCAGGATGCTGACACCTTTAAAAAAGTTGTTGATGGTAAGGAGAAGAACTTTAAAACTGTTGAGTTTTTTACCTGGGAAAAATTAGATTACGTCGAAATTCTTAAAAAAGAATTTGGTATCTGATCTAAAAAACACCCCACAAAAAAAAGCCCTCCGTAAACGAAGGGCTTTTTTTTATGCGTGTAAATATTTTATTATCTCGAAACAATCAACCTTTTAGTTTCGTAAGTTTCGTTGTTTACAACCACTGAGTAAAAATAAACGCCGTCATTCAAATCGTTGACATTTACGCTAACTTTTCCACTCTGACCAGTCAATTGAACGTCCTTAACAACTGAACCCAAAAGATTATGAATCTTAATTGAAGCATTTGTGGTGTAGGCAGGTAACTGGTAATTAAACGAAGTCTGGCTTTTTGCAGGATTAGGATAAGGATTTGAAACCGAAATTTTATTGTTGGTGTAATCAGTTAACCCAACGGTGCCAGCATTAAATTCAACAAAAAAATAGGCCGAATCTGTAACATGAGCAGCATCAAAAACGGTGTATCTCATAACCGAAACACCATAAATTCCATTGGCAGTGTAATGTCCGCTGAATTCTTCACAAACACTGTTTGGTGGAATTACCACCGGACTTGGTGATTCAAAAACAAATGGAGGGAAACACAATCCCCAGCAAAAAAGATTTGAAGTCCCGGGAAGAAGGTCAACCTCAAATTTTCTGAGTTTTGCATCTATCGGGTTTGATGTAATATTTTTAATGCCCATTTCGGCAACAATTTCAAAAAGCGAAATATCATCACTTACCTGAATAGTTCCGCCATTTGGAATTGTGTTACCTTCGTGAATAAACTGAAAACTCTGAGCATTGGCAAACGCTGCTGCAAAGGCTATTAACAGAACTGAGTAAAATAACTTTTTCATATTTGTGAGCTTTTGAGATTTTGAAACTTGCTAAAAATTTATCAATTTTTGTGCTAAGTTTTGAAAAAAGTAATTTTTTAGTACTTTTTTTAATTATCTAATTTTTAATAAATATGCCGCAAAGATAAATAATTTTGTTTTTGAGAATTAAAAAACTTATTTCAGGCTATTTGTAAATCTAAATAATTGTTTATGAACGTAGAAGACATCAGGGAATACTGCATTTCGAAAGATTTTGTAACCGAAAACACTCCATTTGATGAGGTAACTTTAGTATTTAAAGTTGGAGGAAAAATGTTTGCACTGCTTCCGTTGGATGAGATTCAATTGTCGGTTAACCTGAAATGTGATCCCGAAAAGGCTGTAGCTTTAAGAGAATTGTATCCTGCGGTAACTCCCGGTTATCACATGAATAAAAGCCATTGGAACACGGTTTTTATTGATGGAACCATCGAAAAAAAGCTCATTTTGCAATGGATCGACGATTCTTATCAGCTTGTGCTGAACAGTTTACCCCGCAAAACACGTGAATCTCTCGGGATAATCTGATAAAGAATTCCAAAATGAGAACAGTTTTTGTCATTAAAGGAAACGGGAAAGAACCCGAAAATTATTTTTCGCCGGAAACTTCTTTGTTCACTGAGGTTGCAGCAGGTTTACGCTTTGTGAACATATCGCCAACCAAATAACCCATGGCAGCACCCCAAAGAATCGACAGATAAGGATTCGAAGTAAGCGGGCAAGTTCCCGAGGTACAGCCAATCTTGATGTAATAAATGTATCCGCCGATTGCGCCTGCAACCAGACCAATTATGGCTGTTAATGGCATAAATTTCAAAATCTTTTCTTTCATGTATTAGATTTTTGAGTAGTGATTTATAATTATTGAAATAGTTATTCTTACAACCAAGAAACAAGAGGTATAAAATAAAGTTCAGCACTTGCACCTAAAATCAGATCATTTTAGTGAAACAACCGTGATTCCATGCCCGCCCTGCTCGATGTGTTCATCATTAAATTTCTTGACTTCAGGGATTGCCCTCAACTGGCTTCTGATGATATCGCGGAGAATCCCGTTGCCCTTTCCATGCAAAATCCTGACTTCTTTAATGCTGAGCAAAATAGCTTCATCGATGTATTTCTGGAGGTTCGGGATAGCTTCCTCAGCCCTTTGTCCGCGCAAATCGAGGGTAAGTTTAAAGTTTTGCATCTTGGCGTTGATCTCGTTGATGATGTTGCCGTAATTGCTTCTTCGGATCAACACTTTCTGATGAAGCTCTTCCTCTCCAACATTTACAATTTTAGATAAAGGTGTCTTCATGATCACGCTTCCAAAACTCACAACGGCATCATCACCAATAATTTCGATTACTTCGCCAACAGTCTGTTGAGGCGAAATCCTGACCCTGTTGCCAACGAAAATCCTTTCAATTTCCGGTACAGGTTTTACCTTTTTCCTAACCAATTCAACCTTTGCAGGCGCTGACGCCTTTGTTTCGACACCAGCCTTTTCGATTTTACCGGCCTCCTCTTTTAACTTTTCGCGTAACTGTTTTGTTTTTTCCTTTTCAGCCTGGTTTTCACGGATTTCACGTATAGTATTTTCGACCAGTTTATTCGATCCGGCAATTACCAGTGCTGCCGCACTTTTAGCTTCCTTTAAAATGTTGGTTTTAGAAGCTTCCAAATCCTGAACCAACTGGTTGTATTTAGAAACCTGCATTTTCAACTTTTCTTCATTGATGGACATTTCCCTCTGCTTTTCGTTGAGTTCCTTTTTCTCGAGCTCAAGTTGCTGAAGTTGTTCCTCAAATTTAAGCTGGCCTTTGCCAACTTTTTTTTCGGCATTTTGAAGAATATGGGTAGGAAAACCGGTTTTTCGGGCAATCTCGAAAGCAAAAGAACTGCCCGGGTTTCCCATCTGAAGTTTAAACAAAGGCTGCATTTGCCGTGTATCGAAAAGCATGGCGCCATTAACCAGGCCCGGCGTTTTGTCGGCAAGCATTTTAAGATTGGTGTAATGCGTGGTGACCACCCCAAAAGCTAATTTCCGGTTAAGATGTTCGAGAACAGCCTCAGCAATGGCTCCTCCAAGCTGTGGCTCGGTACCGGTACCAAATTCATCAATCAGAAACAAAGTTTGCCGCCCGGATTTGAGCGAAAAAAACTTCATATTCCGCAAATGAGAAGTGTAGGTGCTTAAATCGTTTTCGATGGATTGCTCGTCACCAATATCAATAAAGATATCCCTGAAAATGCCGGTTTCGGAGGTTTCGCGCATCGGCACCAGAAGTCCGCATTGTAACATGTACTGCAGCAATCCCACAGTTTTGAGGCAGACTGATTTACCGCCGGCATTTGGCCCTGAAATGACGAGTATCCGCTGATTTTCGTCCAATTTTAAAGATAGTGTCTCGACCTGTTTTTTCTGGTTTTTGTGAGACAGGAATAACAACGGATGCTTTGCGTCGAACCATTCGATAATGGTTTTATCGTTTAAAAGAGGGAGCACTGCCTCAATCTGAATGGCAAATTTTGCTTTGGCCCTGATAAAATCCACCAATCCCAGAAACTGGTAAGCCGCGATTAACTGATCAATTTCGGGGCGGATCAGGTTTGTAAATTCGGTGAGAATACGGATAATTTCACGTTTTTCGGCATTTTCGAGTTCACGGATTTCGTTATTGGCTTCGAGTGCTTCGGCAGGTTCGATAAAAACCGTTTGCCCGGTAGCGGATTCATCATGAATGAAACCCCTGATTTTTCGCTTGTGTGTGGCCGGAACCGGAATTACAAGCCTTCCGTCCCGCAAAGTCAGGTCATCGTTTGGATTTACCCAGCCATTTTTGCGGGCATTTATCAAAACCTGGCGGATGGCCTTATCAATCTCACCTGACAACTTCACCAGCCTTTGCCTGATTTCTTTAAGTCTGTCGGAAGCGTTGTCTTTTATTTGTCCCTTTTCGTTGATGATGCGGTCGATTTCGCGCATAATCTGCCGGTCAACTTCAACGTTCGACAAAATCTGAAGCAGCAGCGGGAACCTTGATTCATGGAGTTCTTTCAGGTAAACCAGCACATCATTGATCGATTCGAGAGAAGTCTTCAGATCGAAAAGATTTTCCTGGTAAATGAAAGTTCCGGGGATAGCAATTCTTTCGAGTTCGGGGATGAGGTTAAAATAGTTTTGCGCCGGAAAAGGCTTGCCGAACATGAGTATCTGGCGGAATTCCTCGGCCTGACCCAATATTTTTTTCAGGATGTCGAAGCGGTTGTTGAACCTGATTTTCTCGACATAAATTTCGCCCATCCGGCTCACGCAATGCGTTTTCAGCATGCGCAGCACCTGGTCGAAACCAATTTTTTCTTCAAAGTTTTCTGGAAAAATCAATGATTATATTTTTTTGGCAAAAGTAGGGAAAATCAAATACTGACTAATTCAAACTGGATTTCAAAAGATTTTTGTGCAATACAAAGTCGGCTAACCAGCAGCAGCCATATTTGGCAATAAAAAAGCAAAAAATTGTTTATGCTGTAATCTTTCCCCTTGTTTTCGATTTCTTAACAGTTTTCTTTTTATCGGAATGCTTTGCTTTATATGCCTGGATATAATTGCTGATGGCTTCCTTTTCTTCATTTGTCAAAGGCCGTGGGTCAACTACAAAGTCAACATCCAAAGGTTCTCTAATTAATCCCATTGTGTTATGATTTAAAGTATTTGTCAACTAATTTTATTGCTGCATCGGTGTTAATAATCATCAAGTGTCCCCCGAAATGAAATGCACCTAAAGTTTTAGTGTAGTGAGCGATAAGTTGTGTTTTTGAATGAAACGAAACGAAACCTGCAAAACCTTTCTGGAATGAAAGCCGACAGGCAAAGGCTACCAGATTTCCGGGGGTACCGAGGTAGATTTTTCCCTGCCCTTTATTGAATGGAGCACTTTCGATTAGTGGCATGTAAATATAATTATCCTCCATTCTTAAACTCATCAGCCCCTGAATAATATCAGGATTGTTTTGAATAGTTAATTTGTAAACCTCTCTGTCGTTGTAATTTAGCTCCATTTTCCAGTTAAATTCCCATCCCTTTTTCTTGCTTACCTGTTTTAGGTCAACATTAGTCAAATGCGTTATTTCAGTAAGAAAACGGTCACCCGTAACTGCATTTTCAATGGAACGAGTCAGCTTGTCAACAGCAAAGTCGAGGTAATTAATTATCTTTCTTCCCATTTGTCAAAGTTACGGAAAATTTAAGTCAGTTTGCTTGTTTTTGTCATAAGAGTTTGATTTCGCACTGTAAATTTAGGCTAGCTGCCAATGCTCTGCATCTTTTCACACGCTGTTCCAAAACTTCTTTCATGGAGCCACAATTAATAAAATTTTCCGTGTGGTGCAGGAACCTAAACCAATTTGCCAATGCCTGATATTTGCATTTCTTATTTTTCTTCTATGATTCTGGGTGATTGTTTTTGACCTTTTGTCAATACAAAATTTCGTTCCTCAAAAAAAATCAAAAATAGAAAGTCATTAGTAGGGAAAAATGGAGAAGATGGAGAAGATGGAAATTGGCTACAATCAAAAAGAAATTGGCTATTTCAATTTAATGAATTCGTCAACATCAATAGCGGCTTGTTTCAATATTGCCTTCAAAGTGCCTTCGGGCATATCGCCGGAATGATTAGGTATCGTGGTATATTTGTTCGTTAATGGATTGTACCAGATTTCATGGCTTCCTGCTGCTTGCCGATAAAAAACGAATCCAAATCGTTTCAAAATTCGGATAATTTCTCTGTAACGATATCCGGAAAGTTGTCCCATATTATACGCCAATTACCAGAGGATAATCAAAACTATCGGAAAGCAAAAGCAAATTCGGAATTTGATCTTCCTGTGCCTCAATGAGTTTTTTTGCTACATCTTTGGCGATCTCGATTGTTTCAGCAAAAGTCCTGCCTTGAGCAATAAGCCCTTGAATACTATCTGAAGTGGCGAGATAGAAACCTTCAGGCAACTTCTCGATATGTAAGTTTATGATTCGTTCCATACTATTTTATTTCTGCCAAAAGTAACAAAAAATTCACCAATCATTGTTCTGCAATTTCTGCCCATCCGGCTTACGCAATGCGTTTTCAGCATTCGCCTGACCTGGTCGAAACCTATTTTTTCTTCAAAGCTTTCTGGAAAAATCAATGATTATTATTTTTTGGCAAAAGTAGGGAAAAATGGAGATTAAGGAATGTGATACATCATCTATTCAAACATCAGCCACCCTACATACAACAAATCAGGCTGCCGAAATTGTTTAACAGATTAAATTACATGCTATAAAGGAATAGCCTAAACGTCAGATGACCTGTAAACAAGCAAAGTGGATTTTATTTGATAAATTTTGCATTTATAAATCACCCGGAACGTCCCAGTTTAGGACATATTTGTACTTTTATCCTCAAATTTAATGGCAGCAGAATGCTGTCGTAATATTCGAAATTCATCAAATCGCCGGGCAAATGAAAACAATTTTACGTTTTAACTCATGGTTTTTAATCGTTTACATCGCAATTTTTATTGCCGGTTGCCGGCAAAATACTTCAACAGATATGATTTTCAAAAGCCTTAACACCGGTTGGGAATTTAAAAACCCCACCGACTCAAACTGGATGCAGGCAACGGTTCCGGGAACGGTTCACACCGATTTGCTCCACAATAAAATCATCGAAGAGCCTTTTTACCGTGATGAAGAAAACAAGCTGCAATGGGTTGGAAAGGAAACCTGGATGTATCGCTCAACTTTTGACATGGAAAATGAAATCCTTCAAAAAGAAAATATCTATCTCAATTTTGAAGGCCTCGACACCTATGCCGAAGTCAGCCTCAACGGACAAACTATTTTGACCTGCGACAACATGTTCCGCACCTGGAAGGTTGATGCAAAGCCTTTTCTTAAAGAAAAAGGAAATCTTCTGGAAATTAGTTTTTTACCATCAGCAATCCAGGATTCATTAAAAGCAGCAAAATTAACCTACAAATTACCCGACAACCGGGTTTTTTCGCGCAAAGCAGCCTATCAATCCGGCTGGGACTGGGGGCCAAAGTTTTTAACCTGCGGCATTTGGAGATCGGTCACCATTCAGGCCTGGGACGATTTGCTAATACAAAATATTTATCTTTCTACAGACAGCCTCCTGGCCGGAAAGGCGGCAATGAGGATCGAAGCAAACATTCTGAGTAGTAAAGAAGGCAATGCAGCTTTCCGGTTTTATGTGAATGATAAAAAAACTGTTTGCACCAAAATTAATCTGGTGAAAGGGACAAATAATTTAAGTTTTCCTTTTGAGATCGAAAATCCTGAACTATGGTGGAGCAATGGCCTGGGTGAGCATCATCTTTATCAGGCAGAATTAAGGATTAATAATAGTGACGGGTTTTCGGCGATAAAAAACACCAGCTTCGGCGTTCGCAAAATCGAACTTGTACAGGAGCCGGATTCTATTGGCCGGTCGTTTTACTTCAAACTCAATGGGCAGCCGGTTTTTATGAAAGGCGCAAATTATATTCCTTCCGAAAGTTTCACAACACGCACAACTCCCGAAAAATACAAAGCATTGATTTTATCGGCTAAAGCGGCAAATATGAACATGTTGCGTGTTTGGGGTGGTGGCATTTATGAAAATGATATTTTTTATGACCTCTGCGATGAAAACGGGATTCTGGTGTGGCAGGATTTTATGTTTGCCTGCAACCTGTATCCCGGCGATGAGGCCTTTATCGAAAATGTAAAAAGAGAGGCCGAAGACAACATCATCAGGTTGCGAAACCATCCAAGTGTCGCGCTTTGGTGCGGCAACAACGAGGTTGACGAAGCCTGGCATAACTGGGGATGGCAAAAGCAGTTTGGCTATTCTGAAAGAGATTCTTCCGAAATCTGGCATAATTATCTTAAAATTTTCGATCAGGTAATTCCCGAAGCCCTTCAAAAACTCGATCCCGCAAGGCCTTATCACCCTTCTTCACCGTCGTTTGGCTGGGGCCGAAAGGAAAGTTTGCTCAGTGGCGATGCACATTATTGGGGCGTATGGTGGGGAGAGCAGCCTTTTGAAATTTACACCGAAAAAGTCGGACGCTTTATGAGCGAATATGGTTTTCAGGGGATGCCAGCCATGAATTCGATCAACAAATTTACACTTCCCGAAGACCTCAAAATTGGCTCACCGGTTTTACAGGTTCATCAAAAACATCCACGTGGCACCGAGTTGATCAATATTTACATGGAGCGGAACTATAAAATTCCTTCGGGTTTTGAGGATTACGTTTATGTGAGCCAGTTGTTACAGGCTGAGGGAATCACCTCAGCTATTGAAGCCCACCGACGTGCAATGCCGCGCTGCATGGGAACGCTTTACTGGCAGTTAAACGATTGCTGGCCGGTAACTTCGTGGTCGTCGGTAGATTATTATGGAAACTGGAAAGCCTTGCATTATTTTGCTAAAGAGGCCTTTGCTCAAACAATGGTTTCGCCTGTTTTGGAAAATGATTTCTTAAAGGTGTACTTAATTTCGGATGAACCCAGGGATTTTGATGCCATTTTAAAAATGAAGCTGATGGATTTTGACGGGAAGATTCTCTGGAAAAACGACACTCCTACCCTCCTTAAAGGAAATCAAAGCAAGATGTGTTTTCAGATACCAGCCGCTGATCTCCTTATGGATTTTGACAAACGAAGGCTTGTTTTTTCGGCAGAAATTGAGGTTCATGATAAAATCATCGCTAAAAACCTGCTCTATTTCGAAAAGCCTAAAAACCTGCTTTTACCTGCTGTTGATCCCGAAATTCAGGTCGAAAAAATCGAGGGTGGCTATCGAATTATTATTTCCAGCAAACACCTGACAAAAAACCTCTCACTTGAATATCCCGGTGTTGATGGTTATTTCGACCAAAATTTCTTTGACGTTTTACCCGGTGAGAAAATAGAAACAGTATTTGAAACTAAAAGCGTAATCGCTGATCAAAATTTAAAACCTGTTTTTCGTTGTTTGAACATGATCAACTCCGTGTCGGGCAAATAATAATAAATTCATTATCTGTATCTTTGTCCATCATCAAAATTTAAAATTTAACGATTATGAGCGAATACCCAAAAATCCCCACGGTTTATGCACGCGATCCGGCAACAAACTACCGGACAATGATTGTTGGTGAATTTGCCACCCCCGAACTCGAATACCTGCAAAACAACATCTGGGAGTTTACCGAGAAAGTTGACGGCACCAACATCCGGGTTATGTTTAAAGAAGGGATGATCACCATTGGCGGCAAAAACGACAATTCAGATATTCCTGAATTTCTCCGGGCAAAACTCAACGAAATGTTTTTGCCCCTGCACGCGGCATTCGTTTCACAGTTCAACGACGCCGAAGTTTGCTTGTATGGCGAAGGTTATGGAGCTAAGATACAAAAAGTTGGAGTAAACTACAGGCGTGATCAGAGTTTCGTGCTTTTCGACATCAGGATTGGATATTGGTGGCTTCAGCGCAAAGATGTGGATGAAATTGCTGAAAAGCTTGGATTGCAAAGTGTTCCGGTAATTGGGGAAGGAACTTTACATGATATGATCAGAAAAGTGAAGGTTGGATTTAACTCATGTTGGGGGGATTTCTTGTCTGAAGGCATTGTGGCAAGGCCAAAAGTTGAACTCATGGCGCGCAACGGCAAAAGAATCATCACCAAAATTAAACACAAAGATTTTTTACCTCCCGAAAAGTAAACGGCAACTACCAAAATCACTACATTTGTTCGCATCTATTTTTTGAAATCTATTAAAAAAACCATCACTCAAACAGGCAAATTGTAATAATGAATATGACAAGGAAAAATATCTTAATAATGACCATTTATCTGATTTTCACAGGGATATCAGGAAATGCTCAGGGACTTCTAAAAATCAATAATCCGGTTCGTTTGATGACTTACAACGTCAGGCTCGATACACCAGATGACCTCGAAAATGTTTGGGCCAACCGGAAAGCCCGGTTATTTAATGTTATCAGGTTTAATAAGGCTGATATTTTTTGTCTGCAGGAGCCTCTCCCAAACCAGATTAACGATTTGCAACAGGCTTTTCCCGATTTTAGCTATTATGGCGTTGGCCGCGAAGATGGCCAAACTAAAGGCGAGTATTGCCCGGTTTTTTACGACAAACGGAGATTTGCAGCTTTGGAGAACGGCACTTTCTGGCTGTCAGAAACACCTGAAATTCCGGGAAGCAAAGGCTGGTACGCCACATTACCCCGGATTGTGTCGTGGGTAAAAATGGAAGATTTTTCAACCGGATTAACGTTTTACCTGTTTAACACACATTTTGATCATTCCAGTCAGAATGCCCGCGACCAAAGCGCTATTTTGCTGATAAAAAAAATTCAGGAAATTGCAGCCGATGCACCAATCATCATAACCGGCGACTTTAACGATGGTCCTTCATCAAAACCTTATAAAACAATTATCGAAAATACCAGCGGACTTGAACTGAAAGATGCTGTTTCGGTTTCAGAATACCCACACCACGGGCCGTCATTTACTTTTGTAGGCTTCGATTTTATTGGCGTTCCGGGCAGAATAATCGACTATATTTTTGTTAATGACGATGTGAATGTAACCTGGCATGCCACGCTTACCGATAATTGGGACGGCGTTTATCCATCAGATCATTTGCCGGTTTTAATCGAATTTGAAATTAAATAGAAACAACGATTAAATATTTCGATGAAAATGGCAGATTTAGCCTCACTCAGGCAAATAATTTATGGTTTTACAGATTTGATTAAATTTTAAAAGCAATTTAAATTATGCAAAAACAAGTTATAAATATCGACCCTGAAATTTTGGGCGGTACGCCAGTGTTTTTTGGAACCAGAGTACCAATTAAAAATCTTTTTGATTATTTGGAATCCGGTGACTCCATCGAGGTTTTCCTTGAAGATTTTGACGGGGTTGGCAAAGACCAGGTTGTAAAAGTTCTGGAGATTTCTCAAAAATTAATTGAAACATCTACAAATATTCTCCATGAAAATTTTGCTTGACGAGTGTGTTACCAAACGTTTGAAAAAGCATTTAGAGGCATTTGAGGTTTTAACAATCACAGAATTAGGATTAAGCGGAATAAAAAACGGAAAGCTATTGAGCTATTGCGTTGCAAATAATTTCGACATTTTGTTTACCATTGATAAAAACTTGCTGTATCAGCAAAACCTCGATCAGTATCCTTTAATCATTGTAATTCTAAACTGTCAGACGAGCAAAATCGAAGAACTTGTTACTTTTATGCCATCATTTAACGCGCAGATTGGCAAATTTCAAAAGTATAAAGCTTACATCATCGAAAAATAGGGAGAGTGATGTATTATACCCTTGGCCAAAATACGAAGGTTTTATGTTTCTTAAGAATTTAAATTTTAACGACAATTAAAAGATTGAAAAAGGTTTTTAAGTTAGGAAATGAAAAAAACAAACGTTGCCCGGATTTTTGATCAGCACAAAATCGGTTATGAGCTTTTTGAATACGAGGTTGATGAGACTGATTTGGGTGCTGAAAATGTAGCTGCTAAAATCGGCCATTCGATCGACCTGGTTTTTAAAACACTTGTGCTGACCGGCGATAAAACAGGGGTAATTGTTGCAGTGATTCCCGGTGCCAGGGAAGTAGATTTAAAAGCTTTGGCCGCTTTAAGCGATAATAAAAAATGTGCAATGGTTCATTTAAAAGAAATTCAGGGCATCACCGGCTACATTCGGGGTGGCGTTTCGCCTGTAGGAATGAAGAAATTATTCCCAACTTTCGTGGATGAAATCACGGCAAATTATGCCAAAATCTTTGTAAGTGCAGGTATCCGGGGCTTACAGTGTCGAATATCACCTGACGACCTCATCAGAATTACAAACGCCAAAACCGGCGAAATTTCTACCTCATCATAAATACTTGAAAAACTAAATGCTAAACAGAAGAACATTTTTATCAAAATCAACCGTTGCAACACTGGCAATGCTTTTTGGGACTTCGCTCACACGAAACAAAGCCGTAGCGCAATCCTTACCTGAAAAAAAGAAAATAACTGGTCCGTTGGTCATTTCGACCTGGATACATGGCCTTGCAGCAAATGAGGCTGCTATGGAGGTAATTTTAAAAGGTGGCCGTGCCGTTGATGCTGCCGAAGCAGGCGTTAGAGTTCCGGAAGCCGACCCGGAAAATATGAGCGTAGGTCTTGGCGGTTTACCCGACCGCGATGGAAAAGTTACCCTTGATGCCTGTATTATGGATGAAAAGGGAAATGCAGGGTCTGTTTGTTTCCTCGAAAATATCGTTCATGCTATCTCGGTTGCCCGCCTCGTGATGGATACCACACCACATGTAATGCTGGCGGGATCCGGCGCTCAACAGTTCGCCATCGAAAATGGTTTTCAAAAGGAAAATCTCCTCACCGAAAAGGCAAAAAAAGCCTGGGAAGACTGGAAAATCGAATCGAAATACAAGCCTGTCCCAAATATCGAAAACCACGACACCATTGGCCTGATTGCCATCGATCAGCAGGGAAATATTTCCGGAGCCTGCACCACCAGCGGCATGGCGTTTAAAATTCATGGCCGTGTTGGCGACTCTCCAATTATTGGCGCGGGACTTTTTGTGGATAATGAAGTTGGCGGCGCTACCGCCACCGGAACCGGTGAACTGGTCATGCGCACTTTGGGGAGTTTTTTGGTAGTCGAACTCATGCGAAACGGCTACACCCCTCAGAAAGCCTGCGAAGAAGCAGTGATGCGCATAGTAAAATCGAACAATAACCTCAAAGATCACCAGGTTGGCTACATTGCCGTAAACAAAGCCGGCGAAACCGGGGCATTCTGCATCCAGCATGGTTTTAACTATGCACTCTTCAAAGATGGTAAAAACGTTTTAATCGATTCGGGGAGCTATTTAAAATAGTTTTGAAACGCTGGCTTTTGAAAAAGGGAAAAATATCGAATTTCAGTTTTCCATTAATATCATAATACAAAATTCAATTCCAATATGAAATATTCAAGCTATTTAACAATCTTTAGTTTGTTTCTGCTATTTTCATGCAAAAACCCAAACACTGAACTGACAAAATTCGTCGATCCTTTCATTGGCACCGATGCGCACGGCCATGTTTATCCTGGTGCAGCCATGCCTTTCGGGATGGTACAACTTAGTCCGGATACCCGCAAAGACAACTGGGACGCATGTTCCGGCTATCATTATTCCGACAGCACCATTATGGGCTTTAGCCACACACACCTTAGCGGAACGGGCGTTGGCGATTATGGTGACATCCGATTTATGCCAACCACAGGCCAAATCCAGCTTGATCCGGGAACGGAAGAAAATCCTGAAACAGGCTATCGCTCACGATTTAGTCATAAAAGTGAGAAAGCAGCTCCTGGTTTTTACGCAGTAAAACTCGATGATTACGATATTTCTGTCGAACTCACCACCGCCTACCGAACGGGATTTCATAAATACATTTTCCCAAAATCGGACGAATCGAACGTAATTATTGACCTTGTTGAAGGTGTAACCAGCGACCGCATTACCGAACTTTGGATTGAATTTGTGAGCGACACTGAAATCCGGGGTTTACGCCGCACAAGTGGCTGGGCAAACGACCAGTATGTGTTTTTTAATGCCGAATTTTCGATGCCTTTCAAAACTTTTGGAATTTCCAGTAATGGCCAAAAGCAGGAAGGCCTTAAAAAAGCCGAAGGCAAGAACATCAAAGCATGGGCAACTTTTGATACGAGAGCAACGCGGGAAGTGCTCGTTAAAGTCGGAATTTCGGCGGTGAGTGCCGATGGCGCAAAAAATAACCGGGTTAATGAAATTCCGGGTTGGGATTTTGAACTGGTAAAAATCGCTGCAAACCAAGCCTGGCTTGACGAATTAAGCCGGATTACCGTGGAAAGCCGCGACACTGAACGGAAAACAGTTTTTTACACCGCACTTTATCACGCTTTGCTCAACCCAAACCTTTACTCTGATTTTGATGGAAAATATCGTGGCCACGACATGCAGATCCACCAGGCTGATGGATTTAACATGTACACCGTTTTTTCGCTTTGGGATACTTTCAGAGCAGCACATCCCCTCTTCACGATTATTGACCAAAAACGCACCAACGACTTCATCAATTCGATGCTTGCGCATTACGAGCAGGGTGGATTGCTGCCCGTTTGGGAGTTGGCCGCCAACGAAACCAACTGCATGATTGGCTATCACGCCATTCCGGTAATTGTGGATGCTCATATAAAAGGGATAAAAGGCTTTAACGCCGAAAAAGCGCTGGATGCCTGCATCAAAAGCGCATCACAAAATCAATTTGGTCTTGAATTTTACAAAAATAAAGGATACATCCCGGCAAGCGAAGAATCGGAATCGGTTTCAAAAACCCTCGAATATGCATACGACGACTGGTGCATCGCACAATTTGCCAAATCGTTAAACCGCGGAACCGACTATCAAACCTTCATCAAAAGAGGCCAGTATTACAAAAATATTTTCGATCCAGAAACCAAATTTATGCGGGCAAAAACCAACGAAAGCTGGTTTAAACCTTTCGATCCGGCAGAAGTAAACTTTAACTACACCGAGGCCAACTCATGGCAATACAGTTTTTTTGTCCCACAGGATATCACTGGTTTGATGGCCTTATTGGGCGGGCCGGATAGCCTGACCAAAAAATTAGATGCGCTTTTCAGCGTAAGCTCCGAAACCACCGGCAGGCAGCAATCCGACATTACTGGTCTCATCGGCCAGTACGCCCACGGCAACGAGCCGAGCCACCACATGGCATATTTGTACAATTATGCCGGCCAACCCTGGAAATCGCAGGAAATTTCACGCAAAATCATGGACGGTTTGTACCACACAAAACCTGACGGACTTTGCGGAAACGAGGACTGTGGACAAATGTCGGCATGGTACGTTTTGAGTGCGATGGGTTTTTATGCTGTAACGCCAGGCTCAGATATTTACGCCATTGGCAGCCCGGTTTTCGATAAAGTGACTTTAAACCTCGAAAACGGAAAGCAATTTGTCATCGAAGCCAATGGAAATTCAACAGAGAACAAATACATTCAATCAGCAAAACACAACGAAAACGGCTACACAAAGTCATTTTTTACCCATGCAGATATTATGGCAGGTGGAAATCTGACTTTTGAGATGGGTAACAACCCCAACCAAAACTGGGGAACCGGCGATGGAAATATTCCGGTTTCAGCAATCACCGATCATCTTATTTCGCCGGTTCCTTTTGTTAAATCAGGTGAAAAGGTTTTTCATCACCAACAAACTGTTGAGTTGGCCAGCATTGATCCAACAGCAACCATCGAATACTATTTTGAAACCAAAAATGCCATAATTGAAACATTAAACTATTCAGAGCCAATTCAGGTAAATAATTCGGTGAAGATGACCGCTTTCGCCAGAAATGCTGCCGGAGAGGAAAGTTTCAAAATTACTGCTGAGTTCACCAAAATCCCCGAAGGCCGCACCATCAGCATCAAAAATCCTTATAAAAACCAATACAGCGCGGGTGGCGATATAGCTTTGATTGATTTCCTGCGCGGAAGTTCAAATTTCAGAACCGGAGTGTGGCAGGGTTATGAGGGCGTTGATGTGGAAGCAGTGATTGATTTAGGCAAACCAGAGAAAATCAGCAAATTGACCATGGGATTTTTACAGGACATTAATTCCTGGGTTTTCATGCCATTGAATGTTGAATTTTTCCTTTCGGATGATGGCAAAACTTTTAAAAAGGCTGGACTGGCCGAAAATACGGTTGCCGAGAACGATTGGAACACGCAAACCAAAGATTTTACAGTTAATTTCAAACCTCAGCAAACCCGTTTTATAAAAGTTATCGCAAAAAACCGAGCCGTTTGCCCCGACTGGCACAAAGGCGCTGGAAATCCAGCCTGGGTTTTTGCCGATGAAGTTGTAATTGAGTGAAGAAAGTTTGGAGTACTTAGAGTTAGGAGTGCCTAAAGTTAGGAGTGAAGAAAGTGAGGAGTACTTAAAGTTAGGATTGCCTAAAGTTAGAGGCAAATTATGTTTTAATCTATTGTGTTCTAATGTGCCTATGTGGTTATTTTTAATAATTAATGGAAAGAAAATGAAAACAAAACGGATGTTTTTTCTTTTGCTTTTTCTGGTTCAGATTTCGGCCTTTTGCCAGCAAAATACCAACGAAAAAATGCAATGGTTCCACGATGCAAAACTTGGAATATTCGTTCATTGGGGCATTTATGCCGTTGACGGCATTGACGAATCGTGGTCGTTTTTTAACGAATATCTTTCGTACGAAGATTATTTGAAACAACTGAATGGGTTTACCGCTACAAAATACGAACCAGCGGCTTGGGCAAAATTAATCGCCGAAAGTGGCGCCAAATATGCCGTGCTCACCTCCAAACATCACGATGGAGTTGCTTTGTGGGACACAAAATTCGGTGATTTGAACGTCGTAAAAAAAACTCCGGCTGCCAGGGATTTGGTCGGGCCATTTTGTAACGAACTCCGGAAAAATGACCTTAAAGTTGGTCTTTATTTTTCGTTACTGGATTGGTCGCATCTTGATTATCCAAACTTCACAAAATCGCAAAAACGTTACACCGACGACTCCATCAGATGGAACAGTTTTGTGGGTTTTAATTTTAATCAGATTGGCGAACTTCAGCAAAAATTTAATCCTGACCTGATCTGGTTTGACGGAGACTGGGAGCAATCAGCCAAAAAGTGGAAAGCCAAAGAACTCCGTGAAATGCTTCTCCAAACCAATCCAAAAATTATCATCAACTCTCGCCTGGCCGGTTATGGCGACTATGCCACTCCTGAGCAGGGCGTTCCTATCTCAAAACCAAAAGATGATTTTTGGGAATTGTGTATGACCATGAACGATTCGTGGGGTTATCAGCAAAACGACGAAAACTACAAAACGCCCAACCAGATTATCAGGATTTTTACCGATTGTATCAGCAAAGGCGGCAACCTCCTCCTCGACATCGGCCCAAAAGCCGACGGTTCAATTGATGAAAAACAGGTCGAAATTCTGAAAGAATTGGGTCGCTGGACCAAAAAACACAGCGAAGCCATTTATGAAACGCAGGCTGGAATTCCGCGCGATTTTTTCTCCGGCCCTACAACCTTATCAAACGACAGCACCACATTGTTTTTGTTTCTCGAAAATAAACCCATCGGCCCCATCGCCATCAAAGGAATCAAAAACAAAATCAACCGGATCAGGGTGGTGGGCAACGGCACAAAACTAAAATGGGACATCAAAATGAAACAATACTGG
>CAJATL010000274.1 GCA_903944895.1 uncultured Bacteroidota bacterium | reverse complement strand
GGCTGTTGGTAATCGCCATCAACTTTGCAACACAAAAAGAAGTTGACCTTTGCATGGAACATATCCGCATTAGGCACAGACAAAGACAACTGGATATTGACAGGTATTATTGACAAAAGTTATTTTAGTAAAGTAGAATTATCCAAAGAATTAAATAAACCTGAATCAGATAATATTGCAAACTCATTTGGAACCATTATCGTGGATGAATGTCATCATATTCCTGCCAAAACCTATAGAGACACTATTGCCAAACTTCCAACTTATTATTTGTATGGTTTGACTGCCACACCATTCAGAAAATACAATGACGGAAAGATTATTTTTTCTCACTTGGGAGAGATTATTGTCGAAATAAAACCAACGGAAATTTCTACATACAAGCAAGCCAAAATTGTCATCCAAAATACAGAACTTGACATTCCTTTTAATTCAAAAACAGATCAATTTGAAACGCTTTCAAGAGTATTAATTCATGATTCAACACGCAATAAAATGGTTCTTGAAGATATTTTTGTTGAGTTGAAACTTGGAAAGAAAGTGGTAATTATTACTGAAAGGAAAGAACATATCAACACTTTAAATCAATATTTGAAACAATCGTATGAAACGCTAACTTTAAGTGGAGAAGATTCGGAAAACAGCCGGAATTTGAAATGGAAAACACTCAACGATGGTAATTACCAGGTGCTCATTACGACCGGACAATATTTTGGCGAAGGATCTGACTTGCAAAACGCGAATTCTCTTTTCCTTGTGTATCCTTTTGCATTTGAAGGAAAGCTGATTCAATATATTGGGAGAGTTCAACGGTCGGAAGTTACACCTACAATCTATGATTACAGGGATATTAAAATCGATTATCTAAACAAACTATTTCTGAAAAGAAATACCTATTATCGTAAAATACAAAAACAAGCTTCATTATTTGACGAACCGACAGAAGAAGTATTTATTCAGGAGAATAGTCAGAAAATAGAGCTGAAAATAAAAGTCCCAATTGAGGATCTTGATTTTCGTTATGGAAGTGTCGTATTCAAATATGCAATTCCAGAAATAACTGAAGCAATAGAATTCGAAATTGAAAATCTTCAAATTAGACCTGAATTTGAAGTTTTAAAGCCCTATTTTGCGAAAACTTTAAACAAAAGGTTTGTTTCATTTGATATTTACGCGGAATTTGAAAATGGAGAATTAATTTCACAATTAGCCACATCGACCGACCTTTTGAAAATTAATCAAGAAGTGATTGAAGGTGTTAGATTCAAATTCATCACAAATTCCTTTATCGGCATGAAGCCTCCAAAGGATGATAATCTCATGACAGTTGAAGAATTATTGAAAAATGACAATAAAATTCCAAGCCTTTACAATGATGGTCAGCGTTTATTGGACGATTTGTTGCGTCACAAGAACTTTCGACATTCAAAGCAATTAAGATATTTGGCTAATCGACACGAAAGAACTATTCTGAAAATCAGATTTGTTCTAAGTCCTTTTTCATTTTTATTTTTGCTTGCAGGTGAGAATCAATTTCATATTGTTTTGGAAACTCTCGATACTGAGGAGGCAACATATTTATGGCACATTGAAAAGGATAAAACGCAACTTAAATGCCAATTAAAATCAATCGACGAACAACTCTCAATTATTCGAAATAAAGGAAGACAAACATTCCTTGATTCAAAACCTGAAAATTTTAGTAGAGTCCTACATGATTACATAGATACACAGAAAGGATTTGTAATTTGGAAAGATATTTTGGAGGAAAGAATTGATTAGTTTGAAAGAAATAAAGGAAACAACTAAATAGCGGTCAATACACGTTTTGTAAGTCCATTTTATGGATTACTTTAAAAGTGCGTTTGCCGTGTAATAGCATGGGTTATAAGATTAGTGATCAATTACTTTAACAATCCTTACAATAGCTAAAAACAATGTATTTTGGAAAAGGGATTACAATTTATACCTTTTTCAACCAAAAGTAAGATACCTAAATTGGAGTAGCGCTGTGTTTTTAGTTTTCCAATGGAAGCATTACTTTTGACCGGTTTCTTCCGATCCGGTTTTGTAATTTCAAGAAAAAATTTAGGGTACAGGCTTGGACAATGAGTCCCCTGGAACGTCCCCTATAAAAAAATAGATTGATAATACTTTGATTATCAATCTATATAATTTTTTAATTCGTGACTCCGAAGGGACTCGAACCCCAAACCTTCTGATCCGTAGTCAGAATAAATACTATTTTCTCATTTCATAAATATT
>CAJATL010000273.1 GCA_903944895.1 uncultured Bacteroidota bacterium | reverse complement strand
GTGAGTTATCGAGAATCAGCCGGATCAGTTTTGAAAACTTGATGAGATAATCCGAAGCGATTTCGTGCTTTTCTTCCATCACCAGACTGTTGATCGAATTGAGGCTGTTGAAGATAAAATGCGGGTTCATCTGCGAGCGCAGAGCCTTGGTTTCGGCCTGCGCCAGTTGTTTTTTGAAATCTGTGGTGAGTTGCTCCTCGTCTCTTTTCCGTTTATAGCGAAACCGGCTGAACGCCGCCAGAACAATCATCACCAGAAAAACTGCGCCAATCAGGTAATAGTTCCGCTGGGTGGCTTTCTGGGTTTGGAGTTGTGCAATTTCGTTTTCTTTTTGTTGTTGCTGCTGCTCAATTTCGTAGGAGGCAATCCGGAATTGGGTATTTATTTTGCTCAATGAATCCTGAAGTATCTGGTAATTGCACAGATAGCCAAGTGCCTGAAGAGAATCTCCCTGTTTCATTAGAAAGGATTGAAGTTCATTTGAGTACTTTAAGAGAAGCTCCACGTTTTGTGATGTCTGAGCCTCTTTGAATGAAGTTTCAAGATATTCGAGTGCCCGCTTTTTGTCACCGGTAGCAGCATAATATTTGTAGAAATAAAAATCGATATCGTCAAAATTATTCGCAAAATAGATTCCAGATTTTTCCTTTTGCCTTATCTTCTCTGCCTTTTCGAGATAAATAAATGCACTATCGTAATCACCCAGTTGCAGGTAGGCCATTGCAATGCTGACCAGGTTTGATGCCTTGAAATGAGGCTGTTCGTAGTGTTTTTCTCCAATAAAATAATATTTCAACGCCTGTCTGAAATCCTGTTTTTCGAAATAAATATCTCCTAAAGCATCATAAGCATTGGAATTATAAACGTCGTGCAATCTTATCATTCCATCCAGGAAAGAATGAAGATATTCTTCTGCTTTGTCCAGATTTCCCCATTTCTGGTAAGTTGATCCGATTATTCCCGTTTCATTCATGACTCCCCACGGGTCAAAAGTGCTATAAATGTCCTTTGCGCGCATAAAATACCCGATTGCCTTATCATAGTCAGCAATGAATAAATAATATTTCCCTAGACTATGATAGCAGGCTGCGGTATTTTCGATGGGTCCGTATTTTTTATAGTAGGCAATTTTGTTGGTAAAATACCGGAACATTTCCATCGGTTTGCCGGCTGAAAAATACATGAAACGAATTTGATAGAGGGGATACTGCCAAAGATGAACAATTCCCAATGAATCCAGGCCGTCGATGCAGCTTTGAATTTTTGCAATGGCCTCATCGTACTTACCGTTTTCCGATAACATAAAACCTTCATAAAACTGATAATAAATCAAACCCGGCCTATAATTATTTTTCAGAGAAAGCGTCCTGACTTCATTGTACCATTTCTCTGATTCAGGAAGGGGTGCCCAGCGCATCATGTAGCGTACAATTAATTCGATTTTTACAGTATCATTGGTTTCTGCTGCTATTTGAAGCGGAAGGCTTTCCTGCTCGGATAGCTGAGCAAAAACCTTTCCGTTGAAAAAAAGGATCAGAAGAACGATAAAACATGCTTTGCTTGTAGAAGATTTCATGATGAAACAAAGGTAATTAAGGAATTTACAACAACGCTCCTGTATTTTATTCCTTAATGAACTTTCTAACCTCATTTTTTTGCCGGCTCATAATCCTGACAAAATAAACTCCCCTGGGAAGTGAACCAACATTTATCTCCGTTCCGGAACCCTGAAACTGTTGATTAATCATAACCTGTCCGGTCATTCCAAAAATTGATACAGTGCCACTTAAATTGTTGCCTTGTTCTGGTATGCTGATGGCAATTTTATTGGAGGCTGGGTTTGGGTAGATTTTTATGCTACTTGCCTGATATTTTTCATTTATTCCGGTAGGACCTCCTCCATTGTTAGTTTTTAAGATAGTTCCTTTATCACCAACAATATACCCGGTATTAAAATCGGGAAAGAAAACAGCATTCAGATTGTTTGTGGTTCCGCTGGTTTGAGCAGACCATGTTGTGCCTGCATCGGTAGTTTTCAGGATATTGCCGTACCAGCCAACAGCATAACCAGTATTCGCATCCGAAAAATTTACTGATGTCAGCCAATCCGTCGTTCCGTAAGATAAAGTAAGCCAGTTTGTTCCTCCGTCGGTGGTTTTTAAAATTACACCTCCTTCACCCATACCATTTATTTGATACCCTCCCACTGCATACCCTTCACTATCATCAGTGAAGAAAACTGACATTAATGTAAAACCTCCCTGTGCCATTTGAATTGCCCAGTTTAAACCTCCATCGGTAGTTTTAATAATTAAATTGAAATTATTAATACCTGCTAAATCCCCTCCTACAGCATATCCAATATTATCATCCACAAAATAAACGGAATGGAGGGAAAGTCCATACGTATCAGGTGTCTGATGGTTCCATGTTATACCACCATCGGTAGTTTTTAGGACTCTTCCAATATTATCACTACCCACAACATACCCTGTAGAGATGTCAGTAAAAAACACAGAATTATAATTTGTGTACTGGTCACCTTCATAGACATTGATCCAGGTTACCCCTCCATCGGTAGTTTTAAAAATAACTCCATGACCTGGATAATCTCCGGTACCACCCGCTGCAAAACCGGTATCGTCATTGATAAAGTAAACAGAATACAATACTGGCCAACTGCTGATCGCTGATGTTGCCGTCCACGAATCACCGCCAGTGGTCGTATTTAACAGAGGAGTAAGACTTTCAGACCAACCCACAGCATGACCTGTATTGGCATCAGTAAAGAAAACGGAATTTAATCCGCTGTATGGACCCGTCAAGTTGCTTGATTGAGTTATCCAGATTGTACCACCATCGCTGGTTTTTAAGATGGTTCCGAAATCACCGACTGCATAGCCGGTATTGGAATCGGTAAAATAAACCGATCTCAAAGAATTTGACGTTTCAGCCTGTTGCGTTGTCCAGTTTGTTCCTCCATCGGAGGTTTTTACAATAGTTCCGTTATAACCGACCGAATAGCCTGTATTGGCATCGATAAAGCAAACTGATAATAATGTATTTAATGTTCCGCTATTTTGAGCAAGCCATGTTGTGCCTCCATCGGTAGTTTTGAGGATTTTGCCATTCCTGCCCACAGCAAAACCAGTGCTGGCATCTGAAAAGTAAACCGAATTCAACATTAATCCTGATGTACTTGATGTAAGAGTCCAGTTTGTTCCTCCATCTGTAGTGTTATAGATTATTTGATAATTAGCTACTCCATCATTATACCCGCCAACAGCATAGCCGATATTTGCATCCGGGAAATAAACAGAATATAGTGGAACATTATTTCCAGATAGCTGCATATCCCAGGTGATACCCCCATTATTTGTTGATAAAATATCTCCATGGTCATTCACAGCATAACCCGAGTTTGAATCGGTAAAGTAAACTGAATTAATACCAAAAGTAATTCCATTTGATAAAGTTGTCCATGTTGTACCTCCATCGATAGTTTTTATTATAGTACCTAATTCCCCAACTGCATACCCTGTGATGACATCAGAAAAAAAAACTGACAATAAATTAAAAGTTGTCCCGCCTGGTAAAATAATCCAGTTTGTGCCTCCATTAATGGTTTTAACGATTGTTCCGGCCTTGCCAACAGCATAGCCCGTGTTGGAATCGGTGAAGAAAACCGAATTTAACGAATTACCTGTTGGTAAAGGGTTTTGTACTGTCCATTGGCCAAATAAATGAAGCATGATCAGTACCAGTGCGATTGAGAGTAAAAGTGCTTTTTTCATGATGATTGATTTGTTTGATTGTTAAAAAACTTCATTGATTATTGAATTTATAAAACCTGGTAAACCTCCACCGGATACCTGATTTTTATTCCATCAAATGTAAGTTCCTGGAAAGGCGAAATCAAGCGGGAATTGATAACCGGTAGTAAAAACTTGGTAGTTGGTAGGTTTTGGGGATTAGTTGGCGATTTGGGTTAAAAAGGGGAAGCCGGAAATGGGGTAAAAATTCGTTGTTTTATTAAACAAAAAAACTACACCGGAATAATCAACTCTACTTTAGTCCCGGTTGCTTTTCCGGATTCATCGTGCAAATCAAAAATATGCACCTGCGCCCCGGTGGAATTGAGCTTGTTCATCATTTCGATACGCTGGGAGGTGACTTTTAAACCGTGCGATTTGTGGGTTGCCGATTTGCTTTTTAATTCAGTTGCTTTTTCACGCCCAATCCCGTCATCAGTAATTGAAATTTTTAACGCTTCTTCGCCTTCCATCTTAATTCCGATGGTGATGGTTCCTTCGCCATCTTTTTGCATAAGCCCGTGCCAGATGGCATTCTCAACAAAAGGTTGCAAAAGCATCGGTGGAATCATGATGGAGCTGGTGTTTACATTTTCTGCAACAGTAAAAATGCACTTGAATTTATTATCAAACCGGGCACTTTCGAGGGTTACGTACAATTTTAGGGTTTCCAGTTCTTTTTCGATGGTAATGGTTTCGCTGCGTGAGTTATCGAGAATCAGCCGGATCAGTTTTGAAAACTTGATGAGATAATCCG
>CAJATL010000272.1 GCA_903944895.1 uncultured Bacteroidota bacterium | reverse complement strand
CGGATTATCTCATCAAGTTTTCAAAACTGATCCGGCTGATTCTCGATAACTCACGCAGCGAAACCATTACCATCGAAAAAGAACTGGAAACCCTAAAATTGTACGTAACCCTCGAAAGTGCCCGGTTTGATAATAAATTCAGGTGCATTTTTGCAGTTGCGGAAAATGTAAACACCAGTTCCATCATGATCCCGCCAATGCTTTTGCAGCCTTTTGTCGAAAACGCCATCTGGCACGGTTTGATGCAAAAAGAAACAGAAGGCACCATCACTATCGGAATTAAGATGGAAGGCGAAGAGGCATTAAATATTTCAATTACCGATGATGGCATTGGGCGTGAAAAAGCTGCCGAATTAAAAAGCAAATCGGCAACCCACAAATCGCATGGTTTAAAGGTCACCTCCCAGCGGATTGACATGATGAACAAGCTTAATTCGACCGGGGCACGGGTGAATATTTTTGATTTGCACGATGATCAGGGTAATGCAACTGGAACCAGGGTGCAGTTGGTTATTCCGGTCTAACTGTAGGGTACTTTCTCCAATTCCCATTGAAAATCCAAAGATTCCATTCATATTCCAAAAATGAAATATATGTTGGCAGGTAAATAATTCTTATTTTTGCGATGGCACCATAAATCTAACGCAAAATAGGATGAACTGCATTATCATTGATGATGAAAAGCACTGCATCAGGACCTTATCCAGACTCATGGAAACAAATTTCCCTGAGATAAAGGTAAGTGCAACCTGCGATGATGCCATAAAGGCTTACGATTTAATACAGTTTCACCAACCCGATTTCATTTTTCTCGACATCGAAATGCCTAAGCTGAACGGTTTTGATTTGCTCTCACAATTTGATTCCCTGTTTTTTGATGTCATATTCACCACAGCCTACGATAGTTATGCAATTAAAGCAATAAAATACAGCGCCCTCGATTACTTGCTAAAACCCATCGGGAAAGAGGAATTATCGGTTGCCATCAAAAAGTTAAAAAGTAAACAAAATCCGATAAGCTCCGTCCAGATTCAAATGGCTTCAGCAGTCAGAAACAAACAAATGCCCGATACCATTGCCTTGCCAACAACCGATGGATTGAGTTTTGTATTTATTAACGACATTGTGTTTTGTACCGCTGAAGGGAGCTACACACGTGTTATTATGCATGATGGCAGCGAAATCCTTATTTCGAAAACATTAGGTGATGCCGAGGAGCTGCTTGGCGAATACAACTTTTTCCGTATCCATCATTCTTCCCTGATTAATTTAAAACTGGTAAAAAAATATATTCGCGGCGATGGAGGTGAAGTCGTGATGAGCAATGGCCAAATATTACTGGTTTCGCGCACTCGTAAAAATGACTTTCTGAATGTGTTTAAACGGTTTTAAACCCAGCTTTGATCAGAAAATAAATTCGCAAACTACCGGTTGACTGAACAAGCCCATCATTTTACCAATCAGGTTTTTTATTGTTATTTTCCATCAGATTGTACCATCGATTTCCGGATACCCGCCAAAGTTTTTTTTAACATCGGCAACACCAGGCTTCCCACAATCTAATCGCCTATAACAGAATTTATCCTGAAACTGTTCATGCAGAAATCAAATTTTGAAAGGTATGTTCGGAAATCTATTTTCAAAACTGCCATTCCTAAGCCTGCAAACCAGGATTAATCAAATCCGATCGTTGACAAATTCTTTTATAGAGTATTGAGAAACCTGAGACTCCAATTATCCAAATGATAAAAGAGTTCCGTGCCGGACAGAACTCTTTTATCTTTAAAAAATCTGACAATAATTCGGTTTTTCGTGGTAGTGAAAGTCCAGACAGCAAACACCATCATACCTTATCCAGGCTAAATCCTTTAATAGGTGCAACCTAAAACGGGATTATCCAAAGTCATCGACAAAAAAAATCAATTGTTTTAAACAATAAGGATGATCAGCAAAATGATGATAATCAGCGTTCCGACACCAATGTAAACATAGCCACCATTTTCTTTCAAATTCTTTTTAATCGTCTTCAATTCTGTTCTCAACTCACTTTTTTCGATGGTTGTCAGATTGGATTTATCCATGTCACGGATTTCCTCAACACGATTCATCAGGCGGTTTATCTCCTCTTCGGATAATTTAATTTCTGTTTTGGCCGGAACAGCCAGGTTTTCCGGTGTCGATTTCGGTTCAGCCGTAAAGGCAAATGCGGTGGATGCACTCAACGAAAAAATCATCACGAGTACAAGTAAATTAATCTTTCTCATTTTTGAAGTTTTAGATTTGTTAATAAAATTTAGAGATCAAAGGTACTTGCAGTGCCGTTTTAACTTGTTACACAATCATTTAATTAAATTACATAATTCACACCTGCAGTTCTTGGGCTCTGAAAATCCGACCCATTTTGCAAATGCTGCGCCACTTGAAATTTGCGAGTGTCAAAGCTTCAGACGCAAACCATAAATTGAGGCAGCAAATGATTTCGTCGTGTTTAATGCTTAATTTTGGCCAGTTTTACAATATTTAAAAAAATGAAGAATGCCAAAACAGCGGTGAAATTTTATCCGCCAACGGAAGAAAAAATAAACGTCTGGTCGCACGGATTTGGACTGTTCCTGAGCCTGATCTGTTTGCCTTTGTTGGTGCTGCGCGCTGTTTCGTTTGGTGATGCATGGCGCATTGTAAGTTTTTCGATTTTTGGGGTAAGCATGATTTTGCTCTACCTCGCCTCCACGATTTATCACAATTCGAAAACCCCCAAACTGCGCGCCCGGCTCAATGTTTTCGACCATGCATCCATTTATGTGCTGATTGCCGGCACTTATACACCCTTCACCCTGGTTACACTGCAGGGCTGGGTTGGCTGGACAATTTTCGGCATCGCCTGGGGAGCGGCTGTGGCAGGCATTATCCTCAAAATATTTTTTATCGGACGATACAAATTGCTTTCGGTTATCATGTATGTGCTGATGGGCTGGATTATCGTAATCGCCATTAAACCGCTGATTCAAAACCTGTCCGCCGAAGGACTGATCTGGTTGGGCGCTGGCGGAATTTCATACACTGTTGGAGCCGTGTTATACAGTTTAAAAGGAATGAAATTCAATCACGCCGTCTTTCACATTTTTGTTTTGGCGGGAACATTCTGCCATTTTGTGGCTGTTTATTGGTTTGTGTGACCATTTTTCAACATCTGAATACTTTAAAATTCCTTTTAGAAAAAAATAGGCCTAATATTTATCCACAACCTATGAGAATCAGGCATCAGGTAAACGGAGAATTTCTGATTCATCGATCTCGCTAAATTCCATCTTTTTATTTCGGTTTCTTACAATTGGTTTAGATTTTCGACTTACAAAACCATCCATCTAAAATAATAGTTCCGCCGGGCTTAATTATTATTGAAAAAAACCGCGCTAATAAACGGTTTCTGCACAAAAATCCATAAATTCGCTTCTTTTATCAAAAACCGAATTTTATGAAGTACACAGAAGTAAATAACTTTATCAATGGAAAATTTGTCCAGACCGAAAAACCACGGTTTGACGTGATTAGTCCGCTCGACGGAAAAGTGATTTCAACAGTGCCTTTATGTGGCCACAGTGAACTGGATGAGGCGGTTACAGCCGCAAAAAATGCTTTCCCCGGATGGTCGGGGCAGACCTCGAAAAAGCGGTCGGAAGTTTTATACCGGTATCACAACATCCTTTTAAACCACATTGCCGAAATTGCAGCCAGCATCCATGATGAGAACGGTAAAAATATCGGTGAAGCAACCGCCGAAGTCGAAAAAAGCATCGAACTCACCGAGTTTGCCTGCTCCATTCCGCAGATCACCACCGGTGAAATCCTGAAAGTAAGCGATGGTGTAGTGTGTCAGACCGAATATACCCCATTGGGGGTGGTCGCCTCCATCTGTCCATTTAATTTCCCGCACATGGTTCCGCACTGGACAATTCCCAACATCATCGCCCTGGGAAATTGCGTCATTTTAAAACCATCGGAACAGGTGCCGGTCACAGCCCTCAAAATTGCCGAAATGTTCAAGGAAGCAGGCCTCCCGGATGGTGTTTTAAACATCGTTCATGGCGGCAAAGAAATGGTTGAAGCCATCTGCGACCATCCCGGAATAAAAGCTGTTTCGTTTGTGGGTTCTACCGAAATCGCCAAAGTTGTTTACCGGCGGGCTACCTCAAACTTAAAACGATGCCTGGCTTTGGGAGGCGCCAAAAATCATCTCCTCGTTTTCCCGGATGCCGACCCCGACATGACGGCCGCCGACATTACCGCTTCGTTCAGTGGCACTTCAGGGCAACGATGTATGGCCGCCTCAGTGATGGTGGCTGTTGGAAATGTAAGCCATATCATCGAAAAATTATGTGCCGAAACCCGGAAAGTCAGGCCGGGATTGAATCTTGGGCCACTCATTTCACAGGCATCCAGAGAAAAGATTATCAAATATATTGATCAGTCTGAAAAAAATGGCGCAAAAATTCTTGTTGATGGCCGCCTTGCCCCTGTTGAAGGCGCTGGTGATAAAAACGGTTTTTACATCGGGCCAACCATCATCGAATATGCTCATCCTGAAAATATGCCTGCTGAAGAAGTTTTCGGGCCGGTTTTCGAAATTGTTCATGTCAGAAGTTTAGATGAGGCCATCGAACTCGAGAATAATTCACCTTACGGGAATGCGGCTTCTGCCTTTACGCAGAGCGGCGGTCTGGCCGATGAAGTAGCTTCGCGGGCAAGTGCCGGGATGATCGGTGTGAATATTGGTGTTCCGGTACCACGCGAACCATTTTCGTTTGGCGGCTGGAATGATTCGAAATTCGGAGCCGGCGACCTCACAGGAAAAGGAGGTATCGAATTCTGGACACAGCTTAAAAAGGTTACCAAAAAATGGAAAAAACAGGAAAAGACAAATTGGATGAGTTAGAAGAATAGTCATTGATGGTAATTGGTAGTCATTGATGGTAATTGGTAGTCATTGATGGTAATTGGTAGTCATTTTTAGTTAAGTATTGGTAATAAATGGGTAATTATGGTTAGACTTTTAAATAATTAAAAAAGAGGTTATTATGACATTGGATGAGTTTAAAGTGTATCAAATGGCGATGGAAATTGGTGAACAGGTTTGGGCAATAGTTATAAAATGGGATTATTTTTCAAAAGATACTATCGGGAAACAGTTTGTAAGAGCTATTGATTCGGTTGCTGCAAATTTAAGTGAAGGGCTTGGCAGGTATCACTATAATGAAGCAAAGCATTTTAGCTATTATTCAAGGGGTTCTCTTTTCGAATCAAAAACCTGGCTCGCAAAAGCAAAAAACAGAAATCTTATTGATGAAACCACCTATTCTGATATGAATAAAACCCTGGAAACAATTGGTGTAAAACTTAATAACTACATAAATACTATTGGAAAAACCACAAATAAATAACAGCAAAGCAAATGACGCGAAGTTAATGACACGAAGCAAATGTCAGCGAAGCTTAATTCCGGCGAAGCCAAATGACAGCGAAGCAAATAACGCGAAGCCAAATGACGGCGAAGCCAAATGACAGCGAAGCCAAATAACGCGAAGCCAAATGACAGCGAAGCCAAATAACGCGAAGCCAAATGACAGCGAAGCCAAATGACGCGAAGAAAATGACGGCGAAGCCAAATGACAGCAAAGCCTAATAACGCGAAGCAAATAACAATAAAATCTTCAAACAATAATAAATAATATACAATGAACAACACTTTCAACAAAGACGAGATTTTGAGAAACAACCTCGATTACACGCTGTTTTCGTGGTCGAAGCAATCAGGGTTAAACCCGATAAACATCGAACGGGCCAAAGGTGTTTACCTGTACGACAGGGACGGAAAACGATACATTGATTTTTCGTCGCAGTTACTCAACGTGAATATTGGCCACGGGCACCCGGCAATCATGGATGCTGTGGTGGAGCAGATGAAAGAAGTGAGTTATGTTTACCCGGGAATGATAACCAAAGCGAGGGGCGAGCTTGGGAAAAAGCTTTCACAGATTGCTCCCGGAAGCCTCAACAAAACGTTTTTCACGTTGGGCGGTGCTGATGCCATCGAAAATGCCATCAAAATCGCCCGTGTTTACACCGGCAGGCATAAAATCATCGCGCAATACCGGTCTTATCATGGGGCAACGTATGCTGCTGTTTCAGCAGGTGGCGACCCCCGTAAATTCGCCGTCGACAGCCAGGGCATGCCCAATATTATCCACATCGAAAACCCGTATTTTTACCGCTGCCCCTGGGATAGCAAAACTCCTGAAGAATGTGGCGTAAAAGCTGCTGCCAACCTCGAAAGGATTATTCAATACGAAAATCCGGGAAGTATCGCCGCCATCATCCTCGAAGGCGAATCGGGAACTTCGGGCTGCATAAAATATCCGCCAAATTACTGGAAAAAGGTTAAAACGATTTGCGAAAAATACGGCATCCTGACCATTGATGACGAGGTGATGAGCGGTTTTGGCCGCACCGGAAAATGGTTCGCCATCGAAAACCACGGCGTGGAACCCGACATTATCTGCATGGCCAAAGGACTAACTTCCGGCTACATTCCGCTTGGTGGAATGATTGTAAGCGATAAAATTGCCCATTATTTTGATGATGTTGCCTTGCCATTGGGTCTGACGTATTCGGCACACGCCGTTGCCTGTGCTGCTGCTGTGGCCACACTCAAAGTTTATGAAGACGAACATCTGCTCGAAAATACCGTAAAAATGGGCAAGTACCTCGACGAAAAAATGGCTGCTATGATGCAAAAACATCCATCCATCGGCGACTTCCGCAACACCGGTTTATTTGGAGCTGTTGAACTCGTAAAAAACCGCATCACTAAAGAGCCGGTAACGCCTTGGAATGCCGGTCCTGCCGACATGGAATGTACAAACAGGATGGCTGCAAAAATCCGTGAACTGGGCATGTTCACTTTCGTGAGATGGAACTGGATTTTCATTGCTCCGCCGCTCTGCATCAACAAAGCCGAAATGGACGAAGGCCTCGCCATCATCGAAAAAGCCATCGAAATTGCGGATGAATATTGTTGTTAGGATTTTGTTTTTGTTGAAAAATGCCCCAAAATTGTTTTTATAAATGAGTAAAAAATGAAGTCACAATTTGTGACTTCAAGATAAAAAGATGACAACTATGGGAAACTTAATAGAACAACAGGACATCGAAAACCGCATCTTTACTGTCCGTGGGGTGCAGGTGATGCTTGACAGCCACCTGGCTGAATTGTATGGGGTTGAACTTAGAATACTTAACCAAGCCGTAAAACGAAATTCTGAGCGGTTTCCTAAAGAATTTATGTTTCAATTAAATAAACAGGAATGGGATTTTTTAAGATCACAAATTGTGATCTTAAAAACCGATGAAGTTCTAAGGTCGCAAATTGCGACCTTAAACAAAAAAAACCAAACTTAAGGTTCCAAATTGGCACCTTAAAATTTGGTACATTTTAGCTGTTTTTTACTTTTTAAACGATGCAATAAAATTTGAATTCAGATGAGTAATATTAAACTTTTTGAAAGCAAGCAAATACGTTCGGTTTGGAACGAGCACGAAAAGAAATGGTACTTTTCGGTACAAGATGTTGTGGAAGTACTCACGGATAGTGCAGACGTGAAGCAATACATAAAAAGAATCTTAAGCCGCGATGAGCAGTTAAAAAGCAACTGGGGTACAATTTGTACCCTGGTTGAAATGATGGCTGCAGACGGGAAAAGACGCAAAGTTCAGGCTTCAGATGCACAAGGACTGTTGCGAATCATCCAATCAATTCCTTCGCCTAAAGCAGAACCTTTTAAACTTTGGTTAGCAAAAGTGGGGTCTGAAAGATTGGAAGAAATCGAAAATCCGGAATTGGCCACTCAGCGCGCTCGTGAATTGTACAAAGCGAAAGGTTATCCCGATGATTGGATTGAAAAACGGATGCGAAGCATTGCCATTCGGGAAGAATTAACTGATCAATGGAAAACCCATGGCGTTAGAGAGCAACTTGAATATGCAATTTTAACTGCCGAAATCTCTAAAGCAACATTTGGTGTAACACCTTCTGAATACAAGCAAATTAAGGGATTGAAAAGCCAAAATTTGCGTGATCACATGACTGACCTTGAATTGATTTTTTCGATGTTGGGTGAGGCTTCCACAACGGCGATTGTGAAAAAAAAAATCAAAAGGTTTTGTCCAGAATAAAATTGTTGCTAAAGAAGGCGGAACAATTGCAGGTGACGCACGAAAGGCATTAGAATTAAAAACAGGCGAAAAAGTAGTTTCAGAAGACAACTATTTGCCGGAAATGACGAAAATAAAAGGATAAAAAAAAGGGGACAAGAAATAGCTATTCCGCATGTTATTGAAATACACAAAACACAAATCAACAAATCATTAAAACTACAAATCATGTCAACACTCATTAAAAACGGAAGAGTCATCACAGCCTCCGATGATTATGTGGCTGATATTTTTATCGAAGGCGAAGTTGTTACAGCCATCGGAAAAAACCTGAACGTCAATCCCGACAGTGTAATTGACGCATCCAACAAATCACAAAGCGGAATAATTTTACCAATGCTTTAAGTAATTTTGGATTAAATCACAAATTCATAATCGTGAAAAAGTCAGGAAATAGGAAGGAAGGCTAAAAATAAGGGTTATGGCAAACAAAGATGAAAATTTTAACCCTAGGCCATACATGGAACTTGCCATCGAGGAAATGAACAAAAGCCTCAATGAACCAAGACATGATGGAAAAACTCCACCTAAAGTAGGAGCAATATTATTGTTTCCGGATGGTAAAATCGAACGCGCTCATCGCGGTGAGTTAAGGGATGGCGATCATGCCGAATTTACTTTGTTAGAGAGGAAATTAGGAAATAAAAAACTGGATGATTGCATACTGTTTTCGACACTCGAACCATGTGTGGAGAGAAATCCCCCTAAAATCGCTTGCTGTAAACGTACTTCAAAAGCCAGAATAAAAACAGTTTATGTTGGTATCACAGATCCTGATCATACGGTTGACGGAAAAGGAATTAAGCATCTTGAAGATAAGGGTGTAAAAGTCGTCATGTTCGACAGAGACCTTCAACAAATTATTGAGGACACCAATTCTGAATTCATTAAACAAGCAAACGAACGCAGACGCAAAAAGGAAGAGGATGATTTATTAACATCATTTGAAAAACCATTACCTACAGATGATTACAGCCAGTTTTCCGATATTGCTCTGAACAAATTTATCAACGAAGCAAAATTGAATTTCAAAACCACTGATCCCGAGTTCCAAGGTTTTCTTTTAGATGTCGGTGCATTAGCCAAAACTGATAAATCGAATATACTAAAAGCAACAGGTTTTGGAATTTTGCTTTTTGGCAAAAATCCAAGAGCCAAGTTCAAACAAGCAGCATTCATGGCAAATGTTGATTATGGCGGAAACAAAATTGAACCCGCAACCTTTGACCAGCCACTTGTTTTAATTCCCGATTTAGTAGAAGAATGGCTTAAAAAAGTACTACCTCTTTCGAAAGATACAAAATCGTTTAAACGGAAAGATATTCCTGAATTCCCAATTGAAGTCTTACGCGAAGCAATTATCAATGCAATTGTTCATCGTGACTATGATATAGCTGGCGCCAAATCATCTATTGAGATTGATAATGATAAAATTTTGGTTAAAAGCCCGGGAGCTTTGTTACCATCTATTTCTTTGGAACAAATGAATACATTCAAAGCACCCTCCATCAGCCGAAATCCAATTATTACTTATGTGTTTAGTTTAATGGACTATGTTGAAGAAAAGGGATTTGGAATGAAATCATTGAAATCGTTAAATGAAATCTATGGTTTGCCTTTGCCCGAATATTTCTATCAAGAACCTTTTTTAAACCTGACTTTCCCAAGAAGTTTGGATGCCATGAAAAAAATATATCAACGTCCAGGTATCAACAACCTTAATGAAGAAGAACTTAATGGTTTCGAATTTATCAAATTAAAAGGAGTTTTAACCCGTAAAGAGTATGAAAAGCAATTTGGCTTTGATAAAAAGAAAGCAGAAAGACATTTGACTAAAATGGTTGAAGAAAGCCTTGTCGTAAGGAAGGGGTCAGGCCCAGGTACTTATTATGAACTCATCGCGACATAAATCACGACATGCTGTCGCGATGTATTTTTAATTAGTTGATTATTATGTCTTATTGCGACATGAATTATGAAAAAGTGTCCGGGTTACTGGAATTGTTAATCCTATTAATGGTTAACTTGGACATAAACTTGGACATGATGTCCAGGTTACCGGTGTTGTTAATCCTAATCAAGGTTAACCTGGACATAAAGTTGGACATAGTGTCCAAGTTAAGAATGAACCTCTTTTTGATGCAAGAGGAAAAATAGAATATGAAATAAAATTGGACTATAATTCAGAAATAATTGAATCGGGAATCTCAAAACAATAAAATCTTAAAAACTATAAATCATGTCAACACTCATTAAAAAAGGAAGAATCATCACAGCCTCCGATGATTATGTGGCTGATATTTTTATCGAAGGCGAAGTTGTTACAGCCATCGGAAAAAACCTGAACGTCAACCCTGACAAGGTAATTGACGCGACAGGAATGTTGGTTTTCCCCGGTGGAATCGATCCTCACGTCCATCTCGACATGCCTTTTATGGGCACTTTTTCGAGCGACGACCACGAAACAGGCACTCGGGCAGCACTTTTTGGTGGCACAACCATGGTGATCGATTACGCCATTCAGCCACACGGAAAATCCCTTGGCTGGGCGCTGGAAACCTGGAAGGAAAAGGCCCGTGGCAAGGCTTTCGGCGATTATTCTTTTCACATTTGCATCACCGAATTCAACGAAAGTATAAAAGCCGAACTCGAAGAAATCATCAAAACCGAAGGCATTACTTCTTTCAAAACTTTCATGGCCTACAAAGGAGCTTTGATGATTGACGACCGGCAGATGATCGGCATTATGAATGAAGTTAAAAAACATGGCGGCATCGTTGCAGTCCACGCCACCAACGGCGATATGATTGATTATCTCACCGAAAAACACAAATCCGAAGGAAAACTTTCGCCATTGTACCATTATTTGTCGCAGCCCGAAATCACCGAAACCGAGGCTTCCGGCCGGTTTATTGATCTTGCGTATTTGTCGGGAGTCAAAGCCTACATCGTCCACATGACCTGCGAAGGCGCGCTGAACAAGGTTCGCGAGGCTACTTCGCGTAACCAGAAAGTGTTGGTGGAAACCTGTCCGCAATATTTATTGCTCGACGCTTCTTTGTATGAAATGGATTTTGAAGGCGCAAAATGGGTGATGAGTCCGCCGATACGAGAAGAAAAAGACCGTGAAACCCTTTGGGCAGGCATTAACCAGGGACTTGTACAAACTGTGGGTACCGATCATTGCCCGTTTATGTGGCATGAAAAATTACGGGGAGAACACGACTTTACAAAAATCCCCAACGGCGCGCCTGGCATCGAACACCGGCTGGAATTGCTTTTTTCGGAAGGTGTGTTGAAAAACCGGATCAGCCTCAATAAATTTGTGGAGATTACCTCGACAAATGTGGCTAAGATTTTTGGCCTCTTCCCCGAAAAGGGCACCATCGCCGTAGGTTCAGATGCCGACATCGTAATTTTTGATCCATCTAAAAAACACACCATTTCAGCCAAAACCCATCATCACCGCTGCGACTATTCGGCTTATGAAGGCTGGCAGGTTACCGGAAAGGCAAAAACCGTACTTTTACGTGGTAAAATTGCCATGGATGACGATAAAGTGCAGATCGAAAAAGGTTACGGGAAGTTTTTTAAAAGAAAAAGAATGGGATAAAAATGCAAAGCGCTATGCGCTTAGCGCTTAGCGAAATGCCAGGACACTTCGACTTCGCTCAGTGTCCGCAACGCGAAACAATGAACTAAAAACATAAAATTATGCCACGAAAAATTAAATCAGGATTAATCCAGATGAGCATCCCCCTCACCGAAGGGCAGGGAACCATCGAGGAAATTAAACAGGCGATGATCGAAAAACACATCCCGCTCATCGAAAAGGCAGGAAAACAGGGCGTTCAGATCCTTTGCCTGCAGGAAATATTTAACGGCCCTTATTTTTGTCCCGGACAAGATGCGGCCTGGTACAAAGCCGCCGAACCCATTCCCGGGCCAACCGTGGAACGGATGCAGGAATATGCCAGGAAATACGACATGGTCATCATCGTGCCGGTGTACGAAAAAGAGATGCCCGGCTTCCTTTACAACACGGCCGTGGTGATTGATGCCGGCGGAAAAATCCTTGGTAAATATCGCAAAAATCATATCCCGCACACCAACGGTTTTTGGGAGAAATTCTTCTTCCGTCCAGGAAACCTTGGCTATCCTGTCTTCCAGACTAAATTTGGAAAAGTTGGGGTTTATATCTGCTACGACCGCCATTTCCCGGAAGGTGCTAGAGCGCTGGGATTAAACGGCGCTGAGATCGTGTACAACCCCTCGGCAACCGTTGCCGGATTATCACAGTATTTATGGAAACTCGAGCAACCCGCGCACGCCGTGGCCAACGGCTATTTTATGGGCTGCATCAACCGTGTTGGCACCGAAATGCCCTGGAACATCGGGAAATTTTACGGCACTTCGTATTTTGTTGATCCCAAAGGAAAAATCATTGCCGAAGCTTCCGAAGACGACGATGAACTCTTGGTTGCCGAGTTTGACCTTGATATGATTGACGAGGTAAGATCAACCTGGCAGTTTTTCCGCGACCGGCGACCTGAAACATACGACCGGTTGGTGGATTTGTAAATTGATTTATGATTTATGATTTATGATTTTGAACACTGAGCGACCTGTGCTGAGCGCAGTCGAAGCAAGTCGAAGCAAGTCGAAGTGATGATTTATGATTTAATGTCGTTTTGTTAAGCCTGAAAGGCTTGAATTTCAATAACCACCGGTGTAACCGGTGGAAAAGAGAATAAAACATTTCAGAACCCTGAAAGGGTTCAACCTCTTTCGATCTGAAGGTTTTGTCCGGTTGTGCCACGACTTAAAGCGTAGTTATTGAAATGTACCCCCTTTCGGAGATTTGAACTCTTATTGTATTGGAAATTATTAACTTAACGGCATTGATTTTTGATTTAGATAAGAAAGGTATTCTAATCATAAATCTTTAAATTAGCGAAGCGATCATGAAAAAACCTTTTATTGAAATTAATATGAGAGTAATCTTGTTCCTTCTTTGTTAACAGATAAATTTGACATCAAAAACAAAATACTATGAAAAAACCTGTTGATCCCGTCAAAATCGGGCAATTTGAAAGCATGCGCCAACCATTGGATTTGCAGGCTGCGATTAAAGAATCGAACCGCTGCCTCCTTTGTTTCGATGCGCCCTGCAGCACCGGATGCCCCGCCGGCACTGATCCTGCAAAATTCATCCGGCAGATAAAATTCTACAACTACAAAGGTGCCGCCAGAACCATCCGGAACAACAACATCCTCGGCAGCGTTTGTGCCCACATTTGTCCGGTCGAAAAATTGTGCGAAAAACAATGTAGTGTAAAAGCGCTCGAAGACCCGATAAATATTGGTGGTTTGCAGCGTTTTGCCTCGGAATACGGAAAAACCTTTGCTCTCGAACCTTTGGAGAAAAGTAAGAAAAACCAGGGAAAAATTGCCATCATCGGTGGCGGTCCGGCAGGTATGAGCTGCGCTTCAGCTTTGGCAAAATTGGATTATGAAATTGTTATTTTTGAAAAGGAAGAACATGCCGGAGGCGTTCCAAAATGGAATATTCCCGAATTCCGGTTACCCGGAGAAGCGCTGGCTTACGACGTCAAAAACCTGTTGGATCAGGGTGTCGAAATCAGGCATAAATCGGCTGTCGAATCAAAAGATGCGATTACAAACCTGCTGAAAGATGGCTACGACGCGGTTTTCATCAGTTCCGGGCTTTCGGTTCCATTTAAACTCGGTTTGCTGGATGGCTTCACCAATGCCGTTGATTACATTGCTTTCCTTCGTAAAGTAAAGTTCGATCGGGGAAGCATCAACCTCAATGGCAAAAATGTGGCAATCATTGGCGGCGGAAGCGTGGCCATTGATTCGGCACTTTCGGCGAATGCCGCCGGAGCAAGTAAAGTTTACCTGATTTCATTAGAACATTTAGACGAATTGCCCGCCGATCAGGAAGAAATCAACCTTGCCCGTTTGATGAACATCATTTTCAAAGCCGGTTCGCAGATTACCGGTGTTAACGCGCACGAAAAAATCATTTCCGGCCTGACCGGCATCGAAACCGACTGGATTGAACCCGGAAAGTTTATTCCTCAAAATGCCCGTCAAATCAGTGGCACCGAATTTAAGATTAATGTTGACCTCGTTGTTCAGGCCATCGGGACAAAACCCGGAAACGAAGTATTGAACTTTTCCAAAGCGCTCAAAACAAAAGGGAAAGGAATTGTTGAAGTGGACGATAATTTTGATACCGGCATCCCCGGCGTTTTTGCTGGCGGCGATGTTGTAAATGGCGGCGCCACGGTGGTTCAGGCTGTTGGTGAAGGTAAAAAAGCAGCCCAAAGTATTGATAATTTCATTAAAAACAGGAGAAACAGCTTATGAAAACCAGGGCAGATTTAAGCATCAATTTTTGTGGGATAAAGTTCGAAAATCCGTTTTGCCTTTCATCCTCGCCCGTGAGCAACCACGCCGAAATGTGCGCCCGTGCCTTTGATGCCGGCTGGGGTGGGATTGTTTACAAAACTTTGGGGCTTGAGAAAAGTTTTAGGGTAGTGATGCCTTCGCCGCGTTTAAGCGTGCTCAATTATATGGACAAACGGTTTGTAGGCTTACAAAATGCCGAGCAGATCACCGACCGGCCGATCAAAGACAACATTCGCGATATTGCCTGGCTTAAGAAAAATTATCCCAATAAGGTGTTGATTTCGAGTATCATGGGCTACACCGACGAAGACTGGATTGAACTTGCAAAAATGTCGGAAGATGCCGGCGCCGATATGCTGGAACTGAATTTTTCGTGCCCGCAGATGGCACATCCATCTGCCGGGCACCGCACCGGGCAGGATTTTCACGCGGTTGCCACTTTTACCGAAGTTGTAAAAAAGGCCACCAAATTGCCGGTCATGGCTAAGATGACCCCAAATATCACCGACATGCTTCCGGTTGCTTTGGCTGCAAAAGACGGTGGCGCCGATGCCATTTCGGCCATCAACACCATCAAAGCCATCACGGATATTGATATTAATAGTTTTACGCCGCTGCCAAATATTCACGGTCATTCGTCGGCAACCGGATTTTCGGGCCCCTCGGTAAAACCTGTTGCGCTTCGTTTTGTTTCCGACCTGTACAATTCAAAACCGCTGCAACTGCCCATCAGCGGGGTTGGTGGCATCGAAACATGGATTGATGCGCTGCAATTCCTGTTGCTTGGCGCGACAAACCTGCAGGTTACAACCGGCATTCTGAGATACGGCTACCGGATTGTGGAGGACATGATCGAAGGCCTGAGCGATTACATGATCGAACGAAATATCAAATCTCTGGATGAGATCATCGGGAAAGCTGCCCAAAAACTTACCGACCCATCAAACTTTGAAACTCGTTACCAGGTGGTTTCAGTGATTGATGAGGAGAAGTGTATCGGCTGCGGGCAGTGTTTTATTTCCTGCCACGACGGTGCAAACCAGGCCATAAAATTTGATCCGGCCAAACGAAAAGCCACTGTTGACGAAGAACGCTGCGTGGGCTGCCTGCTCTGTAAGCACGTTTGCCCTGTTTGGGATTGCGTTTCGTATAAAGAGGTGGATACACAGCTTGTAAAACATGCTGCGATTTTTTAGAGGTTGAAGCGGAATATCATCAAATGATGGTTTATTGAAGCATTGCTCTTAAATCTCCAACATGTGTTGGAGAAATTCATCAAGGCAAATCTCCAACAGGTGTTGGAGAATATTTTTAAACAAAGTCAAATTTGAATAAAAACACACAACGTTAATAATTAATATTTGATCTGATCCTTTATGAAAATAGCTCTTACTTGCATATTTATTTTCGTGCTGACTTTCAACGGATTTTCTCAAATTGAAAGAATTGTTCGCATTAATCCAGTCCTTGATACTGCAAATGCTGATTTTAAAGAAATTTTCGATTTCTGGAAAAACTACATGGATAAGTTGAATGCAAAAAGCATAAGAACTGCCGGATTATTAAATCGTATGGACGATGAACTAAAATCCTATTGGGATGATAACGAAACTAATACCTACAGTTTTGTTGATTTGTATTACTCTTTTATGAGTTCGATAGGAAATGTTTGGTTTACAAATGATGTAGAATATTTTCTGGGTGTTGCCAAACGGGATTCTAATCTGTTCGAGTTGAAAACAATTTTTGTGACCAGGGATGACAGTTTTTTCAAAGGATTCCCATCAATAATGATAACTGTTCCTATTCAAAAAATTAATGGAACCTTTAAATTACAAAATACCTTTTCGTCAAGTAAACGTCAATTAAAGAAAAGAACATTTTCTAACGTAATCTATTACTATCCTGAAACATACAGTTTTATTGATAGCACAGCCGAATCATTAAACCAAAGAGTTGAAGCCTTTAAAAAGAACTTTCAGATTAATAATCAAGATACAATTACTTATCTTGTTGCAAATAATAAAACTGAAATATCAAAATGGTTTGGCATTGAATACTACAATGTTGATTTTGTAAGTGCATCCAATACAATTCAGGGAGGCTACATAACCAACAATAAGATCATTTTAAGTGGTGGCGGCGGTGAAAATTATTTGCATGAAATAATTCATCTCCTCCTTTCCGAAATTCAACATGGGAGATATATTTATTTTGAGGAAGGATTAGCTAGTTACTTCAGCGAGCATGTTGGGAAACCCTATTCTTTTCACATTGGTAGGTTTAAAGAATTTTTACAGCAAAATTCATGGATTGATCTTTCAAAAAGTCTTTATGGTTACAGCAAAGATAGTACCGGTAGTATTATTTATAAACCACAGAGTGATGATGCCGAAATGCAACTTATCCGATATAGGGATGAAAGATCAACATACAACTTTCAGTACATGATACATGCCGTAATATGTGATATTGCCTTTAGAATGGGTAGTTACGACAAAGTAAAGGAACTATTTCGCGCTAAAGCTGATAATGAACAGGATTTTTATAGAAATGTTGAGTGCATTCTTGGAATTGAACAGGATGATCTGAACAACTATTTGCGCGACTTTGTAAATTCAAATTATTGATTGTTAAGTAATTTTGCGATTATCCTAAGTAAGGTAAAACGAACGTGAAAAAAGTATTTTTAACAACTGTCCTGATTTGTATGATAAGCGCTTTGTCAGCACAGAACTACTTCAGAAGTGGAATTTTTCTGCATCATTCCACTGGAAGCTACATCTGGGGGCCAAACCCGGATGGAACCTCAACAACCACCATCCCCGGACAGATGCATGGCTTTAACACAACGCACGGCTTCACCAGCAACGATTCGGTTACAATGAACGAAGAATGGTGGTCGCCGGGCGATAACGAATGGTGTACCCAGCACGAATTTTTTGAGGGCAATACTGCCTTTACCGACATCAATTATTATCTCGAAAACAATAAAATTCTGGTCATCAAATCGTGCTTCCCGTCATCGGCAATGGCGGCCGTTGGCGGGCCTTCCGATACTTTAAACCCGACCTATAAAAGCATCTACAACTACAAATGGCACTGGCGGCATATCGTTAAAGTCATGGAAAACCACCCCGACCGGTTTTTTGCCATCTGGACCAACGCCCCGCTCGAAAATTCGTCAACAACGCCCACCGAAGCTGGTTTCTCAAAAACCTTTTGCAGATGGGCGAAAGACACGCTTGCCAATGGTTTGGACAGCGAATATGGACCGTTTCCGGCAAACGTTTATGTGTTCGATTTTTTCGGCAAACTTACTGGGGCAAACGGCGTTATGTTGGACCAATACAGAACTTCAGCATACGATAGCCATCCCAACGGAGCCGCAACCGACCTGGTGGCGCCACAGTTTGTTGATGAAATATTTGAGGCAGCCTTGGCTTACGAGTCGTTGTATGCCGATGTAGAAGAGGGAAGTTCGATTGTTTCCGGAATAAAAATATTCCCCAATCCGGCTACCGATGTTTTAAACATCGGATTTTGTTCCCCTGCAAAAACGATAAATCTTGAAATATTTTCCGCTGTCGGTGAAAAGCTTTTTCATAAAACCATCCCGAATGGATCGACAAATCAGCATGTTGAAAGCATTGATTTGTCCGGGTTTTCAACGGGGTATTATTTTTTAAGGATTCAGACAGAGAATGCTGTCGAAACAAAGAAATTTGTCATTCAAAAATAATTGCACCAATATTAAAATTTTGGAAACATGTATTTAGGACAAGGTGGCTTAGGCACTTCAAAGCATAAACCATGAAATCCCAGGTTTCCAAAAAAACAAAACATAAAAAAATGAGACCTTACATTTTATCCGAAACCAACTGGAATGCCGTTAAAGATGAGCGTTTCGAACTGGCAATCCTGCCATGGGGAGCAACGGAAGCCCACAATTTTCATCTGCCCTACTCGGCCGATAACATCGAATCCGATTTTATTGCCGCCGAATCGGCAAGGTTAGCCTGGGAAAAAGGAGCAAAAGTCGTTGTTTTGCCAACCATCCCTTACGGCGTAAACACCGGGCAGCGGAATATTTACCTCGACATGAACATCAATCCCAGCACCCAGTTTGCGATATTATCCGACATTGTTGATGTTTTAAACCATCAGAAGATTTTCAAACTGCTGATTTTAAACAGTCATGGCGGAAACGATTTTAAGCCTTTTGTGCGGGAACTTGGCGTGAAATACCCCAAAATGTTTATCAGCATCATAAACTGGTACCAGGTTTTGGAAAGGAAGCAATATTTCGAAAACCCCGGCGACCATGCCGAGGAAATGGAGACCAGCCTGCTTTTGCATCTCAGGCCTGAGCTTGTTTTACCCTTCGAAAAGTGGGGAGAAGGAAAGGAGAAAAAGAATAAAATAAAAGCTTTTGCTGAAGGCTGGGCCTGGGCTGAGCGCAAATGGCCGAAGATTACCGAAGATACAGGCATTGGTAATCCCAAACTCGCAACCCGGGAAAAAGGAGAAAAGTATTTTAACGATCTCACAACAAAAATCGGCAACTGCCTTGTCGAACTTTGCGAGGCTGATGTCGAAAATTTGTATGAATAAAAGCCTCATTCAGAAGGCGCAGCTTCAAAAGAAACAACCAAAAATTATGGAACAGGAATACTTCGAAAACAAGACTTTTGAAAAGATCGATTTCACCCTCAACCCGCCTGTTAAAGGCGAATATGAATATTGCAGGTTTCTGGATTGCGATTTTTCGAACGCAGACCTTAATGCTCTAAAATTTGTGGATTGCGTGTTTGAAAGCTGTAACCTGAGCATGGCAAAGCTTGGAATGACCGCATTCAGAAACGTAAAATTCAGCAATTGCAAGCTGTTGGGGCTACACTTCGAAAACTGCAACCCATTGGGTTTATCCGTCAGTTTCGAAAACTGTAATCTGAGCCTTTCCTCATTTTACCGGACCAGGCTGAAAAAGATGACCTTCAAAAATCTAAAACTTCATGCTGTCGATTTTACCGAAAGCGACTTGAGTGGTTCGGTTTTCGATAACTGCGACCTGACCGGAGCGACTCTTGAAAACACAAACATCGAAAAAGCCGACTTTCGTTCCTCCTTCAATTTTTCGATTGATCCGGCAACAAACCGGGTTAAAAAAGCCAGATTTTCGTTGTCAGGATTACCCGGATTATTGAACAGGTTTGATATCGAAATAGATTATTGAAAACCGGAAAGATGATTATTAACCAACCAAAATTCTTTAATTATTCAGATCAGTCTAAAAAGGTGTTAAATATGAAATCAATTGGGCTAAAGCCCAGAATATCAAGAAATTCAATTGCCCCGACCTTAAGGTCGGGGCAATTGAAAAACAACCAGTTACCGGGCTTTAGCCCAAAATAAACAGTTGTTAGACTACACTCATTATCACGACAAAATAAACCGATGCCAACTTTTATCTCATTACTCAGAGGTATTAACGTCAGCGGGCAAAAGCTGATAAAAATGGATGCTTTGAAAACAATGTACCGGCAGTTGGATTTTCAAAATGCCGAAACTTACCTTCAAAGCGGAAATGTCATTTTTAGGGATGATCATTCTGATTCGGCAGATTTAGCGGCGACAATTTCTTCTAAAATACAAGAGCAGTTTGGATTTGAGGTTCCGGTATTTGTTTTTAATATTGATGATCTGAAATCAATTATTGAGGCAAATCCTTTTAAAGATGACTTGCGGATGGATCGACAGTTTTTGCATGTTACATTTTTGGCTGCTGATCCAAAAGAAGTTGAGTTCGAATTAATTGAATCTAAAAAATCACCCGACGAAGAAATTGTACTGATTAAAAAAGCCGTTTATTTGTATTGTCCGCATGGTTACGGAAGAACAAAGCTGACCAACAATTTTCTGGAAACAAAACTCCGGGTTGGCGCAACAACGCGGAACTGGAAAACAGTTAACGAACTTCTGAAAATCGCGCTGGGAAATGGAAATCCCACAAATGGTTAAATTGTATTTTTGGGTTTAAGATAAAATTCACCTCAAAACAGTAGAAATTATGAAAATGAAATTTTTGGGATTACTGGCAATCGCTTTTCTGATGTCTCTGGGTTTGAAGGCTCAGGAAGGCAGGCAAACCGAACTTTCGGAAAAACTTAAACAGCATGTTAAGATCCTGGCGTCCGATTCGCTGGAAGGCCGCGGACTGGGAACTGAAGGGAGAATCCTGGCACAGAATTATATCGCCGGTCATTTTAAGGAAATCGGCTTGACGCCTTACAACGATGAAGGTTATTTCCAGCATTTCGACCTTCGGATAAACTTGGTTCACGTTTCAGGGGCAAATGTGGTGGGTTATCTTAAAGGTTCAGATCCGGATTTGAAAGACGAATATATCTTGATTGGCGCTCACTACGACCATCTGGGCTACCGGAAAAGTGATGATGAAAAGGTAATTTTTCATGGTGCCGACGACAATGCCTCTGGCGTGGCTACGGTGATTGAACTGGCCCGGTATTTTGCTTCAAACCCGGGCCTTGTAAAAAGAAGCATCATTTTTATCGCCTTTGATGCCGAAGAAAGCGGTCTGCTTGGGTCGGGAAAATTTGTCAGCGAAAACAAAATTTTCGATGTCAACGAAATTGTGGCCATGTTCAGCCTCGACATGGTGGGCATGTACAAAGCCAACAAAGGATTGGATTTTAAAGGGTTGGGTACATTAAATGGCGGTAACGATCTTGCTCAGCCGATTGTTTTAGCGCAGGGATTAATTTTGAAAAACACTTCCGCCAAAATCGAAGCTCAAACCGATACCTGGCCTTTTGGCGAAAAAGGAATCCCGGCCATTCATGCGTTTACCAGCACAAAGTCGCCGTACCATAAACCCGAAGACACCTTCGAAAAGCTTGATTACGAAGGAATGGCAAAAATCACTACTTTCATGCAAGCCGTGATCACCGAAATGTTATCAATACCGGAGATTGTACCCTCAAAACGCTTCGAAAGGCTTCAAAAACCTTATGCTGTCCATTTTAATACCGGCGTTACAGCAGGATTAGGAAGCTCACGCCACAAATACCCCGACGAATTTTATATTGCCAAAAGTGTTTTTGCCTTAAATGCAGGTTTATTCGTTCAAATGCACATCGGCGACAAACTCACGCTCCAGCCCGAAGTCTTATTGCAGCTTGACGGCAGCAAATCTGCCGAAGGACATTTCAGCCGGCAATCGGTAATTATCCCGGTAAACCTGCATTTTAATCTTGTAAACCAATATGGTGGGATGTTCAAAGTATATCCATTTGCAGGCGCTTATTTCAGGAATAGTTTCGGTGGGAAAAACGGAGGCGATGAACTTGATTTCGACGAAATTTACAATAAGCAGGAATGGGGCTTAAACCTTGGGTTAGGCACCGACCTCATGAAATGGCAGATTAAACTTACCGGTCAGCGAAGCCTGACAAACCTTTTGCAGACCTCCGAAAATGAAATAATCCCGATGGGGTGGTATTTTTCGGTGGGGTATAAATTTTAATAGCCAACCCACAGTAGCTTTGAAAAATCAAAAAAATCAAAATCAAAATACGATGAAAATTGACGCAAATTCACCTGATGATTACATCCTTCAACTTCCCAACGACCGAAAAGCTGCCATGACAAAACTGAGAGCAACAATTCTCGAAAACCTCCCGAAAGGCTTTGAAGAAACCATGAATTACGGGATGATTGGGTACGTTGTTCCAAAGTCCATCTTCCCGCAAGGCTATCACTGCGACCCCAAACTGCCGCTTCCGTTTATAAATATTGCCTCACAAAAAAACTTTGTGGCCCTCTACCATCTTGGAATTTATGCCGACAAAGCACTCCTGGAATGGTTTACCGCCGAATATCCAAAACAAAGCAAAACAAAGCTGGATATGGGAAAAGGCTGCATCCGCTTTAAAAAACCCGATCAGATTCCTTACGATTTAATCGGTCAACTCGTCAAAAAGATGACTTGTGAAAACTGGATAGAAATGTACGAGACAACTTTTAGAAAGGGATAATCATTAAAAACCGGTATCAATTGGGGGACTTTTTTTGTGAGAAAGGGGAATGGGAGTGAATCCCATCAATCCCAAACTGCCGGCAGAAGCGGTAAACCGGGCCAGCCAGGTGTTGGACGGACATTTCAGCCTGCCAATGAAAGCTCTGTAACTAAGTGTGCGGTCAGAGAATAATTAGTGCAAAAATGTGGTTACCAAAATCCTTTATGATTAAAATAAATAGCTTTGGGTTTCATCTCAGCCACTAACTTTGCAAAAAAAAACTTTGCCATTCAACCCATTTCAAATTGACCTTCCCGTAAGGGAAATTATCCCGGAGGTGCGGCAGCATTGTAAAGTTTATCCACCATTTCTTTTCACCAGTTTCACACCTTCTGCCGCAACACCGTTCAGATAAATGGTTACGATGTATGTGCCGTTTTTAACAACATTACCCTCATCATCATCCCCTTTCCATGTCATCGAATATTCACCTTTGGAAAGTTTAGCGTCCATCAGGGTTTTAACGGGTTTGCCGTTAATATCTGTGATTTTAACCACTACCTGTGCCGGATTCTGAATTCTGAAAGTAATAAAAGTATGTGCCGAAAAGGGATTGGGATAAACCTGCACTTTGTTGTCATCATGGCTGGTTTTTCCCGGATTGCCAATACCTGTTGTGGTATCCTGATATTCGTAAGCGCCCATATCAATTCTGCCGCCGGAGATACGTGGTTTCCCGGCCAGGTCGGTTGGGGGGAGGTGGATGGTGTCGCCATCGTATTTGTAAAGTACTATTTTATCATTCTCCATTTTGATGTAAGGATAATCCATACCTTCCTCGTACGTGGGTGTGCCGGCATTGATGCAGGGAGAGCCGTGCAGCAGGTAATAAGCCGTGTCGCCTGTTCCGGCCCATAACGGGTCTTCATCCATGTTGCCATCCAGCCAGTTGAGTGTGTTTTGGTTGTACCAGTTCATAATCTCGGATTCTCCGCCTTCGATATTGGAATAGGAAATGTTGGCGGTGGCAGAGAAATCTGACCCGGAGTAGCTGCCTAACGAAAATTCATACAGTGAATCGCCATACATAATAGTATTATAAATGCTCAGTACGGAACCTTCGCCAATGCTGACGGCATAGCCCTGTTCACCACGAACAGTATTGTTGCCGATGGTGGCATTTACCAGATCAACCGTAGCAAGATAAGTTATACCCAGAGCAACTGACATACCTGGTCCCCATCTGGGGTCGGGAATACTAAGACATTCTGTAATCTGAAGATTTGCGATGTTAACGTACAATAAACCTGGTTCGGGTGCACCGCCTGTTATACCAAATCCATATCCTTCTCCCGCAGCTAAGGTGTCAGGATCGGGACCTGCTTTTTCGATTCGACAATTCTTTATTTCAACATGTTTTGGCGGTTCAAATGAATTTCCTATGTCGAAGTTATTCCCTCCCAGTAGATTTATCAATTCAATGTTTGTAAATGATGCATTATTGCTGTATCCACAGGATATCCCGGGCCAAAATGAACAAATGCAATCGCTTATTTTGATATTTGATACATTAATATTGTTGCAAATATCAATGAAAATCCCTGATGAGGTACTAGTTAAATAGTATCCGAAACCATTTATTAACGACAGATTTTTGATTGAAAAATCCGTCATCAATCCATAGCTTTTAAAAAAATAGGACATCGAATCGGCATCAAAGATGGTGCTGTCGCGGTTTGTACCAATTAACGAAACATAACTTCTTCCGTTCAATGGGAAAAGTTCGCCGTTTGTTGATGGCGAATACACTCCGTTGCTGAGATAAATGCTGTGCGGGTCAAGGCTATTAGAAGCAATGATGTGATAAGCGTAGGCAATGGTTTTCAGTGCGGTCTGTGGTGTTAGGCCGTCGTTTTCGTTGCTGCCGGATACCGGGTTAATATACAGATCATGATCAACCGGTTCTATTTTGGCGTTCTCGATACTGATGATGAGGTCGTTTACAGGGTAATTATATACATCAAAACTATAAATAAAGTGTTGGTCGGGATTGATGACTGTAAAGGTATCAACAATGATGACCTGAGGCGGGCAGTAGGAAGTTTTACAGTAGTCTGAGCAGTAAGATGAATAGTTCAGGTATAAATTACATTTGATTTGCGGATCGAAAATGATTGAAGCATTATAGGAGCATATTAATCCGCCTCCACCTTCTATTGCATGGTTGTACCTGATGGTACATCCTGAAAGAAATGTTTCGGAGTATCGGGTATAAATTCCTCCTCCAGCATCTGCCTTATTATTCTGTACAAAGCAATAATGTATTTCAGGATCGGCATGGAATACATATATTCCTCCACCTTGTTTATAATTGTTACCATAACCGCTTCCATTTTGTATTGTAAATCCGCAAATTGTTATTGAAGCCATATCTGTTAGTCTAATGGCAACACAACTTCCGTTCTGGTTGCCATCAATTATTGTATTATGAATGTAACTTTTATCCGGAGTGATAAGGTAAAGGCTTCCAATGGTAATATCCTTTGAAGAATCGGTTAAGTCAATGTTTTCATAATATATTCCGGGAAAAACCAGGATGGTATCGCCGGAAGCGGCTGCCAGGTATGCTTCCTGTATGACAGTAAAATCGCCGGTGCCATCTTGCTTTACAGAGAGGATGGTGGCATAGGAGTGGGAAGTCAGGAGGAGGAGGAAGGTAAGAAAAAGAAATAGAAAGCGGTGAGAGGTGAGAAATGAGCGCCGAAAGTAACCGGAATGCGTGATTACCTTGTATTCTGATTGATTCCGGCTAATGCCCAAAGTTGTATGTTTTGGCTGTTCCATGATATCAGTAATGTTTTAGCAAATAAAAATCTCCCGCAGATGCCGCAGATAATCGCTGATGATTCTGCGCAAATCGGTGTAATCTGCGGGAGACCTCAATTCATTTTCCTGAACTATTTAATTAACACTACTTTCCCTGAAATTTCATTTCCATTTCCGGCAATGAGTTTGTACACGTAAATACCGTTTTGCATTTGAATGCCTGCGGTGTTTCTCCCGTCCCAGACAACTTCGTAGTATCCGGCAGGCAATTCGCTGTTGAGCAGTTCATGTATGCGGTTTCCGGCCAGGTCGTAAATCGCCAGGTTAACATCGCAACCGGTATTGAGCCTGAAAGAAAACAGGGTTTCACGGCTGAATGGATTGGGTGAACAGGTAGCGTCGCTCACACATTGGCTGATCAACGCATCCTGCCCGGCTTTGAGCGATACCAGATGGTATTTGGCTCTTTCGCCCTTGTAAACGACGCGTTTTTCGTAATTCCTGGTGTTCCGGTTTTGCACGGTATAATCGCCGGGCTGCACAGGCTGTGATTTATACCCCGACCAGGTTTCGAACTCGAGGGGCGTACCTGCCGGTACTCCTTCCAGGTAGGCATTCACCTCCACAAGGGTATCACCGGCAAGCCGCACGCCGGCGCCCACCACTTCGTCACCGGCAAGCACAGCAATTTCCTGTATGTCGCTTGTCGAATCGGTTTCGACAAAAATGGGCAGGTAATCGGCCTGTTCGGTAAAACTGTAATATTCGGTTGTAAGCGCTTCCATTTCTTCGGCCGGCTCATCGGGATTGTTCCATACCAGGGTTTGTTGCGAATCTGTTTCGATGATAACCATATCGCCGTAACGAATGGGCGTAACATTTCCTTTGATAAACCAGGTGTAAGGCTCGGTTTCCTGTCGTATCATCGTCCAGTACTGTGCCTTCAGGTAAGTGATATGATCAAAAACATCTTCCGGGATGGCATCTGTGGGCATCTGCGCTTCTTCGATAAAATAACCTACCCAGTTTCCCTGGTTGGGATAAAGCGTGATTGGGGTAGCCGGATCAAGTTTAGCGCCGTGGAGTTCAATTAAGGGCATGTTGCTTTCATTTTCATCAATGTCGAGTTCAAGCTTGTAGCCATTTGTACTTCGAACATTATTTAGATACCCCGACCAAGTATAGTTTTGCCATTTTTTAAAGATGGAAGGTATGTTTTTGTCTATTAAATACATATACAGATCCGGGAAATAATTCACTCTTTCAAGAACTGGGATTGTGGGAGCATAATTATTGTCAACACGTTCAAGCCTCGGGAATGATTTCCAGTTCCAGCCGTTTTTGAGGGGGATGTTATCGGTGTAGCAACCTATCTCGCTGAGGTTGGAGAAGGGCATGTTGTTGGTGTACAAAGTTGTGTTGTTGCTTCCTAAGGAAAATGAAGGTGCTGGGCTCTCGGGTCCATAAAAATCACTCCACTTTAAAGCCGTGTAATAAATTCCTGTATTAATTGTATGTGTTATCTGATCGCTGTTACAATCCAGAACATTTACATTTATTGTTCGATAATTATTATTTGTATTAAACAAGTAAATTTGGTCATTCAAAGGATTATATATTGCATCCCTGATGTAATCTGTTACTAATATTCCGATTTCGATGTATCCATTGAGTATGGTTATCCGGTCGTCATCAGAACAAGCGTAAACTTTGTTCTGGTATTCGCTACTAAGAATTTTAATAAACTTTCTACTTGTATTAGTGCTATAACCACTTAATGGATCGTAGGTGCTGGCATCATATCTTAGGACATTTTTATATGCCCCAACATAGATGACATCATTTTTTGAGTCTATACATATTGATAAAGGAGCAATGGTCATATTGTTAAATTGGTCTGGTGTAGCCCAATTATTAGTTGTACAATCATAAACAAAAATATCCATTGAGCATTTACTCTGAATAAATACTCTGGGATTTGCAATTCCATTGTCATAATAAACAAAATCTTGAAAACATGCAAGATCATCCGGAATATTATCATCAAAGAAAACCCCGGTTTCATCGATTGCAAAGAAATAGGGATCGTTACTACTATCAATCATACGGGTTAATAAATAAGAATTGCCGTTTGGATCCGTAATCATCTTAAAAATTTTGCAAGGTATTTGATTATGGGCAACTTCGTGGAAAATTTCAATGGTCGGTAAAAAAGTATTTGTTGAAATGTCATAAACACAAACTTTTCCATATTCATTTACATCATTCCCTGCAATAAATACGTGGTTATCCTCATCGCTACAACTAATAGAAACTGCGTTTACTGGAATGGGAAGGTTGACAAATGATTCCATTGATTTTGTGATCAGATCGTATATCCATAGACTACTAGAAAAGTTATTTTTCGTTGCCGCAATAAACAGTTTTCCAGTGCTGCTTTTAATACAACTGCTAATCACGTAGTTTCCAATATCCAATAGGCTTGCTGATGAAAGGTCTGAGTTAAAAACCATTATGTTCCCCGTTGCATTCTGTACTGATAGTATTTTAGTGCTTACTGAATTATCTGTTACAATATTTGTACAAAATCCATCATCAGTATTTTGTGTCGAGCTTATGGTATTATTATTACCATTAATTGATAAAATCGTTCCCAATCCACCAGCATAGATTGTATTATTACTACTGGAATATTCCAACCCCAAAAGATAATCATAATTGTAGGTTTGTGAAACAGAAATTTCAGAATAATTTGCAACATCCAAAATCCTGATGCCGGTCTCACTATAATTCTCCATAACACCGATGTAATAAAGTTTGATTCCATTTGGATTGTAAACCATCCTGCTAATTCCTGAGACTGAAGTTGTGATATAGCCATAGTTCATGGGGGCTGCAAACTCATGGAAATACATTTTATTATCCCCTTCTTTGGCGGCAAAAAGAATATTGTTATTGGTATAAAGTAAAGTTAAGCTATTGAATCCGGAAACAATTGAAGTTGGTTCAGATGACAAATTAGCGCATGAAAATTCAAGTATCCCATTCGTGGTAGCAGCAAATAGTTTGCTTCCTGTAATATCACAGGCAATATCGTTAATACCAAGTTCAATATCATCATTTACAGATGTTTCAACATTGCTCACTCCATCAACTTTACCAATTCGGTTAGTCCCGATTCCTACACTACCAACAGAAAAGTACCAGTAAGCCATATTTGTGGACTGGTGGTAAATTACGGAAGCTTTGCTAAGCTCCTGAAGTTGGATACCCGGGTCAATGGTAGCAATTATTGTATTTGTTACTAAATCGATAATTACAAGTGTTCCAGCCTCTGTTGCGCAATACAACTTTGAATATTGTTGGTTAATTGAAATTTTATTTTTAATATTCAAACACATATTGTGATCTGTTGTTCGATCAATATTTGAAATTATTATATCCCCGGTTTTTAACTTTGTGTTTCCATCAATCATGATCACCTTTCTTCCGGCATAAACATAGAAAGTGTTGTTCCCAGGATAATAAACGGCATCCTGAGGAAAGCATCCCCCGTATTCATCTGGGATATCAATGTTTTTTAACAAGTGTTCATTTTCGTTGTCAACCAAATCTAAAGGTGTGGCCACACTTCCAGTAATCCAGTCATATGGTTCCCGTAGCATCAGATATTTATCAAAAAATGATGAATCAGATTTTTCAATTGTTACAACTGCTTTGCCATCGGGCAAGGTGTCAATGGTGGTGATTAATGATATTGGTTGGGCAAATAAAATACAACTTAGTAAGTTCAATATTGCCAGGCTGGTGTAAAATTTATATTTTTTCATTTTTTTTGTATTTAATAAATTATTAATTTGACGATTTTATATTGGCAAAAATGACTACCCAGGTGGTGATCTGCCAAATTTGCACACGCACATAGAGTTCAAAAAGTTGCTTAATTTTTTTGATGAGTAGTTTTTGAGTGGACATTTAATAAAAATTTGCAGAAAAATCACATGAAATAAAATGTATAAAAACCCTTTAGGGGTTAACAGAAAAACACCTTGCTGTAAATAAATCTCTAAACTAATTTGAATTGATATTAAAATCATTGTTTTAATCAATTGAAAATAATAGCCCAAATTTACAATTTAATTTTACAAACGATAATATTTCTGCTTTGAAAAAATTAAAATAGTATTTCCATTTTTCCTCAACACAGCAAGAAGGCGATCTGTTAACCAAAATATTTAGCATTACGATCCAAAACAAATGAATCAAGGAAAGTAAAAATGATACTTTCTTTGCAATACCGAACGAAAATGCTAACCCAAAACATGAATCGTTCAATTGAGTTAATAAAATGAATAAAATAGTTTTTAAAAAAGCGGACTGATTGTGACCTTCAACCCATTTCATATTGATCTTCCCGTAAGGGAAATTATCCCGGAGGTGCGGCAGCATTTGAGCGCCGAAAATACCCTTATTGTAAGCGCACCGGCAGGAGCAGGCAAAAGCACGCTCATTCCCCTGGCTTTGATGGATGAACCCTGGTTGGCCGGCAAAAAAATCCTGATGTTGGAACCCCGCAGGCTGGCGGCACGGATGATTGCTGCGAGGATGTCGTTCTTGCTGGAACAGGAGGTAGGGCAAACGGTGGGTTACCGCATTCGTTTCGAAAACCGGGTGAGCGCCGCCACACAAATCGAAGTGGTGACCGAAGGAATCCTCACGCGGATGCTTCACAGCGACAATTCCCTGGAAGGTGTCGGGCTGGTGATTTTTGACGAGTTTCACGAGCGCAGCATCCATGCCGATGTGGCCCTGGCCCTTTGCCGGGAGTCGCAGCAAATCCTCCGTCCCGACCTGCGGATGCTGGTGATGTCGGCCACTCTGGACATGCCATCGCTCACTACTTTGCTGGGAGCAAAAGCCATCGAAAGCAGCGGAAAACAATTCCCGGTCGAAATTATTTACACAGGCGAAACCGACGAAATGGTCCTTCCCGACATGGCCGCACGGGTGGTTGTGAAAGCTGTGCGCGAAAACGAAGGCGACACCCTCGTTTTCCTTCCCGGAGAAGAAGAAATCCGCAGGTGCGAAGAAATCCTGAAAAACAATCTCGATCAATTCATAATTCATCCGCTGTACGGTCAATTGCCACAGTTTAAGCAAAACGAAGCCATTATTCCCGACCGGAAAGGCCGCCGTAAAATTGTGCTGGCTACCTCCATTGCCGAAACAAGCCTCACCATCGAAGGGATAAAAATTGTGGTGGACACGGGCTTTGGCCGTGTATCGAAGTTTGACCCGCGGTCGGGCTTGTCGCGGCTGGAAACTATCCGTGTGGCTCAGGATTCTGCCGACCAGCGTGCCGGACGCGCCGGAAGGCTTAGCCCGGGAGTTTGCTACCGGATGTGGGCAAAAGCCAACCATCAAAAACGTCCCGCACACCGCACTCCCGAAATCCTCGAAGCCGACCTTGCGCCCCTGGTGCTGGACATGGCGCGTTGGGGAATCAAAGATATTCTGGATCTGACCTGGCTCACTCCCCCACCCCAGGCTACACTGGCCCAGGCATCCAAAACCCTTCACGAACTCGAAGCCCTCGAAAATGGCGTAATCACGGCGCATGGGAAATCCGTCCACGCCCTGCCCTGCCACCCGCGTATTGCACACATGCTACTGATGGCCAGAGAAGAAAACATTTTGCCGCTGGCTACGGATGTCGCTGCATTGTTGGAAGAAAGAGATCCTTTGCCCCGTGATTCGGGAATTGATTTAAATCTGAGAATTGAAAAATTGCGGAAATCCCGGAAGGAAAACCAGTTAACGAGAAATTTTCAGCGAATCGAAAAAGTAGCTGCCTCTTACCGCGAACTGCTTCATGTAAAAGTGGATAATTGCGTTGTGAATCCTTACGAGACGGGCATTTTGCTGGTTCATGCCTACCCTGAACGCATTGCCTGCGCACGTCCCGGCAATAATGCCCAATTCCAGCTTTCCAACGGCAGGCTGGCTATGGCCAGTCATCAGGATGACCTGGCTCACGAACCCTGGCTGGCAGTGGCACATCTGGATGCCCGCGACGGGATGGGCAAGATTTTCCTGGCTTCGCCTCTTAATCCCAAGGATCTTGCGCCGCTTGTCAAACAACAGGAAATCATTGCCTGGGAAACCCGGAAAGGCGGACTCATCGCTGCTACTGAACTTCGTATTGGAAACATCGTTTTGCAAACCAAACCTCTGAATTCTCCCAACGAGGAAAAGGTTAAAAATGTAATCAGCGAAATCATTAAAAAAGAGGGCACAACGCTGCTTAATTTTGATGAAGAAGCCATCCAGTGGCAAAACAGGGTGCTGAGTCTTCGCAAATGGCGCCCCAATGATAACTGGCCAGATGTGAGCACACCGGCGCTTCTCGAAACGAATGAAATTTGGCTGATGCCTCTTCTGACCATTATCCGGAAAAATGAAGACCTTCAAAAAGCTGATTTAGCCCGGATTTTGCATCAATCCCTAACCTGGGAACAACAAACCGCATTAGACCGGCTGGCTCCTGCAAGGATTAAAGTTCCCACCGGCTCAAACATAAAACTGGAATACAAACCCGATGGCAGCGCGCCGGTATTGGCCGTAAGGTTGCAGGAAGTTTTTGGATTGGCCGACACCCCAACCGTAAACGATGGAAAAATTTCGGTGCTGATGCACCTGCTGTCACCGGGCTATAAACCTGTGCAAGTCACCTCCGACCTTCGAAGCTTCTGGAATACCACCTATTTTGAAGTTAAAAAAGAACTCAAACGCCGTTACCCCAAACACGCCTGGCCCGACGACCCATGGACGGCAGAAGCGTTGAGCGGAGTGAGAAGGAAAAACGTTAAGTTTTGATTTGCAATTTTTTTTGGTATCACAAAATGTGATTCCTCAAATTTTCAAACCATTCTCAATTCAAAAAAAGCAAAAAGCCCCGCCACCTTTCGGCAGCGGGGCTTTTTAAAAAGTGTTCTTTCAGGCTTTCTCCACCCGGAGGCGGAGAAGTAGCCCGAAAGATGGGGATGGGGAAGGTTAATTTATAACTAATTTTTCGACAATTGTACCT
>CAJATL010000271.1 GCA_903944895.1 uncultured Bacteroidota bacterium | reverse complement strand
CGGATGGTTGATAAGCAGCAGTTTTATGTAACATCCAAAACTTACAAGATTGCTCAATACTATCAAAATCTGATAATAAACAACCTGAATTTAGGAGATTTCGCAATCAATTACAACGAATATCTTTTAAAAAACAAAAATCAGGTGATTGAAAATCAATCCTCTGATAGCACAAAACTCAACCTGGATTACCTTTTACTCAATCCGATTTACAAACAATTAAAGATTAACGAAAAGATTTTTACGGAGAAACCTGTCGAAATCAACCAACCCGGGTTCAGGTTTAATCTCGGGGCAAATCAAATTGAAAATCCTGTAAAAGATTTTACCAAAACCTTTCGTCTCGCATCACAGGATGCCTTCATCATTCCTTTGGACAATAAAAACAACCAGTTCGATACAATTATTATCACCTATTCGATACACGAAATTGTAAACGAATTAAACCAGCTTTACGAAGAATTATATTTTTTTGTTCCAGCCGAAACCATTAGCTCAAAATTTGAAATCAGCACACCTCATTCAGAAAACACGCTTTTTGCCAAAAAGATTTCACCGCAGAAATGCAGTTTGATCAGCGACAAAGTAAATCAGATTTATTCCCGAAAACACCCTGGAACAGCCTATTTCAGAGAATTAATCAAATTAGAAAATAATTACGTCAATGCCATTTTTATCCCAACATACGATCTTAACCAGAAGTTTACAGGCTTTGTTTTTACGTATTCGTATGATGGCTACTACCAATATTATATCATCGAATTTATTAAAAGGTCGCTCGCTGCAACGCTCAGTTTGGTAATTATTCTGCTATTGTATTACCGGAATTTTGACGATCGTATCAAGTTAAGCCTTCAAAATAAAGCAATCCTCGAAGACCAGGAAAATCTTAGAAAAGCAAAAGAACTTGCCGAGCAGGCCAATATGATTAAAAGCGAATTCCTGGCCAATATGAGTCATGAAATCCGGACTCCCATGAATACTGTTCTGGGCTTTAGCGACCTGCTCGCAAACCAGATAACCAATGAACAGCATAAAAAATATTTAGCAGCAATAAGTGCAGGAACAAAGAGCCTGCTCGTGCTGATTAATGACATCCTGGATTTGTCGAAAATTGAGGCAGGAAAGCTTCAAATCCTTTATCAGCCAACCGATCCACGAATCGTTTTTAAGGAAATTGAAGGGATATTTTCGGACAAGGTCAAAGAAAAAAACCTAAGTTTTATTTTCGATATTCAATACGAATCCCCGGTAATCCTGCTTATTGACGAAATCAGATTCAGGCAGATTTTATTTAATCTCATCGGCAATGCTGTTAAGTTTACCGACACCGGGTTTGTTAAAATTACCTCCCGTGCATTGCCATCTTCAGAAAACAACGAACTCGTTGATTTGATAATAGATGTAGAAGATTCAGGAATTGGGATTGAAGCGGAACACCAGGAGGACATTTTTAATGCCTTTCAGCAACAGGATGGGAAACTGAACAAAAAATATGGTGGCAGCGGGCTTGGATTATCCATTTCGAAAAAACTTGCAACCCTGATGAATGGCAGCATCTCGCTGGTCAGCACCAAAGAAAAAGGTAGCACCTTTACTTTAAGTTTAAAAGGTATCGAAGTAGTTGAAACTGCACAAAGCTACCAAAATGAAATTCAAGACAAAAAAGCCCTTCGAAAGGGCGAAATTATTTTTCATGAAGCTACAGTTTTAATCGTTGATGATGTTGACTACAACAGGTATTTATTGAAAGAGTTTTTAAAAAACACGAAAATAACAATCCATGAAGCAATTAACGGAAAACAGGCCGTTGAACTTGCCCAGGCCATCACACCCGACCTGATTTTAATGGATATCAGAATGCCTGTAATGGATGGATTTGAAGCAACTAAAATCCTTAAAAGCGCCCCTAAGACATCGTCAATAAAAATCGTTGCATTAACAGCATCATTATTGGAAGAAGAAATAAAAAGGATCAAAATCACCGGTTTTGACCACTTCCTGCGAAAACCAATCAAATACGGCGAACTTAACGAAGCGCTTGCAAAATACATCAGCCACGAGAGAAAATCAGTACCAGAAAACCTGAAAACAAAAGATTTAGCCTCAGTTCACATTTCAGAAGAAACCTCACCACACATCGAAAAAATTATCAAATTACTCGAAAAAGACTTTGTTGTGAAGTGGCAAAAAGTTAAAAGTGGTGGGTTTATAGATGAAATTGCTATTTTTGGTGGTCAAATTATGGGAATAGGTAAAAAATACGAATTTGAATACCTGATTAGTTTTGGCAGGGAACTGATCGAATCGACAGAAAGTTTTGATGTTAATACTATGAAAAAAACACTCAACGCTTTTCCTGATCTGGTTGAATCGATAAAAAATGTAGCCGAAAAACAGAAAGCCGATGGATCGAAATAATTTTAAAATATTAATTGTTGACGACATTCCCACCAACATCCAGGTTCTTGGAAGTGTTTTGAGGAAAGCTGGTTATGAGGTTGCCTTTACCGACAACGGTCAGGACGCCATAAACAAGGCAAAATCCAACCATTACGATCTGATTCTTTTGGATATTATGATGCCAAATATGGATGGCTTCGAGGCTTGCCGAATTTTAAAGAAAATACCCGAATCAAAAGATATTCCTATCATTTTTCTCACGGCAAAAACTGATTCCGAAAGCCTGATCAAAGGTTTTGAACTGGGTGCCGTTGATTACCTGACCAAACCTTTTAAGGCAGCCGAATTACTGGCCCGCGTAAAAACACACATTGCCCTCAAATACACCACCGAAGAGCTGGTTAAATCAAATGCAATGAAGGATAAACTCTTCTCGATCATTGCACACGATTTGAGAGGCCCGGTTGGAAATTTTGGCGCAGCACTCGCCGTTTTAATCGAAAACCTCGATACCTTCGACAAGGACACGTTATCCGAAATACTTGTTGACCTCAAAAATTCAGCATCACGATCGTACGAGCTTCTGCAAAATCTGCTCAAATGGGCTCGAAGCCAGAACAATACCATCGAATTTTCTCCAAATGTTCATCATCTGAATCAAATCATTCAGGAAAACGTTGATCTTTTGCAAAGCTCTGCCTCCCAAAAGCAAATCACCATAAAAGCCGACATACAGGGCGATTTATTCGTTTATGCCGATATTAACATGCTTAAAACGATACTTCGAAACTTGTTGTCAAACGCAATCAAGTTTTCATTTCCAAAAGGCATGGTAATCATTAATGCTAATAAATCAGGCAATTTCGCCGAAATTGTTGTCGAAGATTTTGGTGTTGGGATCAAAAGCGAAAACCTTTACAAACTTTTGACTTCACATGAACACTTTTCGACTTACGGAACAGCCAACGAAAAAGGCACAGGCCTGGGTTTAAGCCTTTGTAAAGATTTTATCGAACGCAATGGCGGCAAGATTAATATTGATAGTGAGGAAGGCAAAGGAACAAAAATTCATTTTACATTGCCGGTTCAATGAAATGATTTTTTCTGTTCACCATAATTTTTTCGAATTCAATTTTTTCTAAATGTATTCTAATTTGAAGCTTCGCTTATGAAAATTAAAAAATGTATGTTCATTTTTTTGATGCTTCCTGTTTACCTTTTTGCTGATTACAACATCGACAGCCTTTGGCAGATCGCAAAAAATGCTCCGGATACAGCCAGGCTCAATGCCTACGAGCGTTTGTCGAACATTTACATGAGCAAAGATTTCGATACTTCCTATCTGATCTATGAAGAAGGCAAAGCTCTTGCCGAAAAGCTTCAAAAAGCACCTCAGATTAACCTGTTTCTTACCAACCTTGCAACGATTTATTATCAGAAAAGTGAATTTGAAAAAGCTGTTCTATATTTTCTTGAAGCTTTAAAAGTTTCGGAAAAATTCAAGGATACCGCCCGCATCGCTCAAACACTCAACAACCTTGGTATTATAAATATGTACGCTGGTGAAAACGAAAAGGCGCTTGATTACCTGCAACGGTCAATAATTATAAAACAGCAACTCAAAAACAATGAATTAACCGTTGCAATAACAAACATGAACATTGGTATTATTTATAAAAACCTTGGTAATTATGACCTGGCTTATGAATATTTTATGATGGCATTGCCTGAAATCGAAAAACAGGAAAAAAAGAGTGTACTCGCCCCAATTTATAATAACATCGGAATCGTATTCCTTTTCCGCAAACAATACGACAAAGCGCTGGAATACTATCTAAAAGCAGAAACCTTTGCTGACAACTATTTGCCCGCCTACAGCAGAGCAGTTTATATGCAGAATATCGGTGAATGCTACATATTTTTAAAAAAACCTCAAAAAGCATTTACTTATCTGAACAAAGGCCTTGAACTCGCTTTGGAGAAAGGAAACCTTCACGTTCAAAAAAATATTTACAGTGTTTTGTGCGATTATTACCTCGATGAAGGCGACTATCACTCGGCCTACAAATACCGCGAAAAGTACGACGCGGTAAGAGATTCGGTGCTTAATCTCGAAAAGAAAACAATGTTCGATGAGCTTCAAACCAAATATGAAACCGAAAAAAAAACTCAGGAAAACCTGCTTCTCAACGAGCAAATTCGTGTTAAAGAACTTGAGGCGTCCAGGCAAAAAAACATCAATAAATTCCTGATCCTGTTTGTTGTCTTTGTCATGTCAGTTATAATCCTGTTGACTTACTTTATCCGGCGCATCAATAAAATTAATATCCAGTTAAAGAAGACCAGTGAGGATCTTCAAAAATTAAACGTTGACCTGAATGTTTCAAAAAACGAAATTGAAGCAGCTTTAGGTTTTAAAACCCAGTTTATAGCAAACATGAGCCACGAAATCCGAACGCCGCTCAATATTATCATTGGATTTAACTCGATGTTAAAAAAAAATATCAGCGATACCAAACTCCTGTCGTTTGTTGATGCCATTGATGTAAGCAGCAGCAACCTGCTTCAGCTACTCAACGATATTCTCGATCTTTCGAAGATGGAGGCTGGAAAAATGGTTCTTTCACCCGATAGCATCAATCTGTTGGTAATGCTTGATGATATCCGGAAACTTTTTAGCTTGCGGGCCGAGGAAAAAGCACTCGACTTTTCGATAGATTTAGACCCGGCAGTGCCGACCGGACTGATGATTGATGAAGTAAGATTACGACAGGTATTGGTAAACCTTATTGGCAATGCCATTAAATTTACCGAATCGGGGTTTGTAAAACTTCGCGTATTTGCCGGGCATTCAAAACCAGGGCAGGTTTTTTCGTCCAATGTCACCGATCTTATCTTCGAAGTCGAGGACAGCGGCACCGGAATAGCTGCAAAAGATCAATCCGAAATTTTTGAATCGTTTAAACAACTCAAACCGCATAATCAAAAAAAACTAGGTGGAACCGGGCTTGGTCTTCCGATTTCAAAAAGGCTCACCGAAATGATGGGCGGGAAAATTCTGGTTAGCAGCGAAGTTGGAAGAGGCAGCAAGTTCATTGTAAAGCTAAATAATGTTCCAATATTGCCACGAGAATCCAATATCCAAAAAAATCATAAAAATCTTTCGGTATTCACTGATATTATTTTTTCGAAAGGATGCATTGTAGTTGCCGACGATGAAGACTTAAACAGAAGCCTGATAAAAGCCTATTTCGAAAATACACAGATTGAGATTATTGAAGCAGATAGTGGAGAAGAAGCCATCATCATGACACAAAAACACCATCCAGATCTTGTATTGATGGATCTTAAAATGCCAGATAAAAATGGATTTGAAGCTGCAAGAGAAATTAAAAACGACCTGACCACCAAACATATTCCAATCATTGCTATTACGGCCTCACATCTCCTCGATGATCAGAATAAAGAGGACAGAGAACTTTTCGTCGGTTTCATTTCAAAACCTGTATTTATTACAGAGCTTTTTAATGAAACATCTCGTTTTATCACACACACCCATAAATTTAATCCTGAGGATGTTTTAAATCAGGAAACCGAATTTGAAAGAATGATAAAAAACGACCGGTTGACCATTTCTGCTGACGCCGTTTATTTGCTCGAAAATGAATTCATTCCTCAATGGACAAAGGTTTTCCAATCGAATTCAATGAATCAAATATTAGAATTTTCGGATATAGTAAAAGCTTTTGCTGAACGAAATAAAATCCTTGTGCTACAAAACTATGCCGATGAGATTTCTTACAACGGAAAATCGTTCGACATCGACAAAATTTTGATTCTTATTAAAAAATTCCCTGAAATTATTCAGTCACTCAAATTAACTAACTAAATATGTTGAACAGGATCGAAAACAAAAACTGCAAAATTCTGGTTGTTGATGACGTTTCACAAAATATCCAGGTTATCGGAAATATTCTTTACGATAATAACTACCAGGTTTCGTTTGCACTAAGCGGGCCTGAAGCATTAACACTGCTCGATCATGAAAATTACGACCTAATTTTACTAGATATTCTGATGCCAGGAATGGATGGTTACGAGGTTTGTAAAATCGTTAAAGCCAACCAGAAAATCAGTCATATTCCAATTATATTTTTAACAGCAAAATCGGATACCGACAGTATTCTTAAAGGTTTTGAGCTTGGAGCCGTTGATTACCTGTCGAAGCCATTCAACACCAAGGAACTTTTAGCACGCGTTAAAACCCAGATTGAATTAAAAAAACAAAGAGAACAACTCGAAAACATCAATGAGCTTCTTGAAGAAAAAGTAAAAATCCGAACTACTGAGCTTCAAAAAGCAAACGAACAGCTCCAAAAACTCGAACAGGCAAAAGGAAAGTTTTTAAACCTGATTAGTCATGAACTTCGCACTCCACTGAACGTAATTAATGGTTTTATCGAAATTCTTTATCCTTCCCTAAAAGAAACTGAGCACGAACAAACTATAAAAACCCTGATGAGCGTAACTGACAAGCTCATCAGTCTTTCAGAAACAGCCCTTTTAATTACCGAACTTCAATTGGGGGAGTACCTCATCGAGTTTACTGATGTGGATATCGCAGAAATTTCACTCAAAGTTGCAACCACCTATGATGCTGCGATGAAAGAAAAGGATATCCAGCTTATCGCCAATTTCGATGAAAACGCCAGAATAATTCATGGTGACGATGAATTAATCCGCAACTCGGTAAATAAAATTCTGCAAAATGCCATAAAATTTACTCCTAAATATGGTCTCATTCAAATACAGAGTACAAAAAATGATTTGTTTGTCGAATTAATTGTTACAAACAGCGGTGATGGATTTTCGGAAGAAACACTGGAAAAACTCTTCGAAATTTTTGCCATTGATAAAATGACCAACTTTAGTGATGGTTTCGGACTGGGGCTTGCATCGGTAAAACTGGCCATGGAAGTGCAATCCGGAAGAATTGAAGTTAAAAACCATACAGAGGGAGGCGCCTCTGTTACTTTGATGTTTTCTGCCTAATCAAATCTTAAAAATGGTGGTTTAGATAAATTTTATTATTAAAGCCATTAATTTGGATAATAAAAACTACTTTTGCCGCCTTCAAAAGGTTCTGGAATTATTTTTTTTTGATAGATTTGGTTATCTAAAATAATAATTCTACTTTTGCAGCCCCATTTTTGGGGAGGTGTAATAATTGGAATTGAAATAACTGATAAATAGATGGATACCTTAAGTTACAAAACGATAAGCGCTAATAAAGAAACCGTAACCAAAAATTGGGTTATTATTGACGCTGAAAATGAGATTCTGGGCAGATTAGCTTCTAAAGTAGCATTACTTCTCAGAGGGAAACTGAAAACCAACTTCACACCTCATGCTGATTGCGGTGACAACGTTGTGATTATTAATGCTGCAAAAGTTCGTCTTACCGGCAATAAGATGATGGATAAAGAATACCATCGTCACTCACAGTATCCTGGTGGACAAACAGTGCTGACCGCCAAGCAAATGATGCTCAAAAAGCCAACATCAATTGTCGAAAAAGCCATTAAAGGCATGTTGCCAAAAAACAGGCTCAGTAACCAGATTTTCGGTAATCTTTATGTTTATGAAGGCCCGGAGCACAAACAGGAAGCACAAAAACCAAAGAAAATTAACTTAACAGAAATTAAATAAGCGATGGAAATTATTAATGCCTTAGGCAGAAGAAAGACTGCAATTGCCCGTGTTTATGTTAAACCCGGTAATGGTACAATAACCGTAAACAAAAGAACGATAGAAAATTATTTTCCAGTTGCTACCTTACAATACGTTGTACGCCAACCTCTGAATCTCACCAATAACATTGATAAATATGATGTTGATGCAAGATTATCCGGAGGCGGAACCAATGGCCAGGCCGAAGCACTTCGCTTAGGCATCTCAAGAGCACTTATTGAAATTGACCCATCCTATCGTCCGGTTTTAAAAGCTTTAGGCTTACTTCGCAGAGACCCACGTATGGTTGAGCGTAAAAAACCAGGACAGAAAAAGGCTCGTAAGAAATTCCAGTTTAGTAAACGTTAATCATCGGATATTAAAGTGTTTAGTATCTAAATCAGCAAGACTTCGGGAATTCCTGAACTACTTGCTGATTGCATTAAACAGAATGTAAACATAAATTTTAAATTAAATGCCAAGAACAAGTTTTGAAGAATTACTGGATGCCGGAGTACACTTTGGGCACCTTAAAAGAAAATGGAATCCTAACATGGCTCCTTACATATTCATGGAGCGCAACGGAATCCACATTATCGACCTTTATAAAACCGCTGCCAAAATCGAAGAAGCTGCATCAGCTTTGAAACAAATTGCCAGATCAGGTAAAAAAGTACTTTTCGTTGCTACTAAAAAGCAAGCTAAGGAAATTGTTTCCGAAAAAATGAAAACTGTTGGAATGCCTTACGTTACCGAGCGTTGGCCTGGTGGCATGTTAACCAATTTTGCAACCATCCGCAAAGCAGTCCGCAAAATGGCTTCCATCGACAAGATGATTACCGACCAGACTTTCACCAACATCTCCAAAAGAGAAAGACTTCAAATCACCCGTGAAAGAGCTAAACTCGAAAAACAATTAGGCAGTATTGCCGACTTGAACCGCCTGCCTTCAGCACTTTTTATTATTGATATTTTAAAAGAGCACATTGCTGTTGCAGAAGCCAAAAAACTGAATATTCCAACTTTTGCTATTGTCGATACAAACTCAAATCCTAAACTGGTCGATTTCCCGATTCCAGCTAATGATGACGCTTCAAAATCGATTACATTAATCATCGACATCATGGTAAAAGCCATGGAAGAAGGTTTAATGGAAAGAAAAGTTGATAAAGACAAACGTGCCAAGGAAGAAGAACTCGAAAGAGAAGAAGCTATCAGAATCAAGACACGCACAAAACAGGATATTGAAGCTGAAACAGATGAAAACGAAGACGAAGATTCTGTTGCTGCACGCAGAGAAGAAGCTAAGCGATTGAAAAAACTTGAAGAGGAAGAACAACAAAATAAAGAAAAACGTCCTCGTAAAGGTGTTGCAATCCGCAAAAAGTAATCATCACTCATTGATTCGATAAAAAATCTCAAAGAGAAAAAGAACATTGTTTCTGATTCTCTTTTTTTTAATCAAAAAGTTTAATTAATTAATAACAATCAAAATATTTTATAATGGCAAATATCACTGCTTCAGACGTTGCAAAACTTCGTAGACAAACCGGTGCAGGTATGATGGACTGCAAACAGGCACTTCAGGAAACTGACTGTGACTTTGAAAAAGCAATCGAATACCTCCGTAAAAAAGGTGCTAAAGTAGCTGCAAAAAGAGCTGATAAAGATGCTACCGAAGGCTTGGTTATCGCAAAAACTACTGATGACAAGACTTTTGGAGTTTTATTAATGGTCAACTGCGAAACCGACTTTGTTGGAAAAAGCGAAGACTTTGTAAAATTTGTACACGACCTGTCTGACCTTGCAATCGAAAAAAGAGCAAAAAATCTTCAGGAAATGATGACTTTAAACCTTGGTGGAATTTCTGTTGAACAAGCTTTAAACGAACTTGTTGGAAAAACCGGTGAAAAAATGGAATTCGATTCTTTTGAAGCTATCGAAGCACCCAAGGTTTTTGGATACAACCACATTGGAAACAAAATCGGAACATTGGTTTCGTTAAATAAAGCTGACGCTAAAAATGTTGATGAAATCGGTCACGACATTGCTATGCAAATTGCAGCAATGAACCCGATTGCACTTGACAAAGATTTTGTTACCGCCGAGGTTATCGAAAAAGAACTCGAAATTGGCCGCGAACTTGCCCGTCAGGAAGGAAAACCAGAAGCAATGCTTGATAAGATTTCACAGGGTCGTCTTGTAAAATTCTTTAAAGAAAATACCTTGCTCAACCAGGATTTCATTAAAGATTCAAAGAAAACTGTTGACCAATACATGAAAGATTCAGATAAAGATCTTACTGTGACCAAATTCTATCGTTTTGCTTTAGGAGCATAATCAGATTGCAAAAAAGCTTAAGCAAAAAAAGAGAATTTCCGGCTGGAGATTCTCTTTTTTGTTTTTATAGATTTAATACTTCTAATCCAATTTTAACACGGCAAGGAATGCCGATTGCGGCACTTCAACATTGCCAACCTGGCGCATCCGTTTCTTGCCTTTCTTTTGCTTTTCGAGCAGTTTCCGTTTCCGGCTGATATCACCACCATAACACTTTGCAGTAACATCTTTACGAAGTGCTTTTACCGTTTCACGGGCAATAACTTTCGCACCAATTGCAGCCTGAATAGCCACATCATATTGCTGACGCGGGATAAGCTCCCGAAGCTTTTCACACATCCGCCGTCCAAAATTGTAGGCATTATCAAAATGAATCAGGGTCGAAAGTGCATCAACAGGTTCGCCATTCAATAAAATATCCAGCCTCACAAGTTTAGCAGGTTTATACCCTGAAATGTGATAATCAAAGGAAGCGTAACCTCTGGAAATACTCTTTAGTTTATCGTAAAAATCAAAAACAATCTCGGCCAGAGGCAATTCAAAGGTAACCTCAACCCTATCGCTGGTAAGATAAACCTGGTTTTTAAGTGTTCCTCGCCTTTCGATGCAAAGCCGCATTACCGATCCCAGATATTCAGTTTTGGAAATTACCTGCGCTATGATGTAAGGTTCTTCGATGCGATCGAGGTGATTTGGCTCTGGCAAGCCTGAAGGGTTGTGAACCTCGATCAGATCGCCTTTTACGCCGTAAGCTTTGTATGAAACGTTGGGAACTGTTGTAATCACGTCCATGTCGAATTCACGGTCGAGGCGTTCCTGGATGATTTCCATGTGCAGCAGTCCAAGAAAACCGCAACGGAAGCCAAAACCCAATGCTGCCGATGATTCGGGTTCAAAGGTTAATGAGGCATCGTTCAATTGTAGTTTTTCCATCGAAGCACGCAATTCTTCATAATCGTCGGCATCAACAGGATAAATGCCAGCAAAAACCATCGGTTTAACGTGTTCAAAACCTTCAACAGCTTTAACGCATGGATTTGCTACCTGCGTAATGGTGTCGCCAACCTTGACTTCTTTAGATGTTTTAATCCCCGAAATTATATAGCCTACATCGCCGGCTTCCATGTTTTGTCGTGGGAATAGCCCCAGTTTTAGTACACCGATTTCATCGGCATAATATTCTTTTCCGGTAGCCACAAACTTTACAAAATCATTTTGTTTGATGGAGCCATTAAATATCCGGAAGTAAGCGATAATTCCGCGGTAGGAATTGTACACCGAATCGAAAATCAGTGCCTGAAGCGGAGCCTGGGGATCACCTTTTGGGGCAGAAATCCTTGTAATGATTGCTTCGAGAATTTTATCAACGCCGAAGCCGGTTTTGCCGCTGGCTTCGATAATATCATCACGGTCGCAGCCTATCAGGTCAACAATCTGATCTTTTACTTCCTCGGGCATGGCATTTTCGAGGTCCATCTTATTGAGGACGGGAATAATCTGAAGGTCGTGTTCGATGGCGAGGTAAAGATTTGAAATGGTTTGTGCCTGGATTCCCTGGGTAGCATCAACAATTAAGAGGGCGCCCTCGCAGGCAGCAATCGAACGGGATACTTCGTACGAAAAATCCACGTGGCCGGGCGTATCAATGAGGTTGAGGACGTAAACCTCTTCGCCCTGGTGATAAATCATTTGAATGGCGTGGCTTTTAATTGTAATGCCACGTTCGCGCTCAAGATCCATGCTATCGAGTACCTGCTCCTTTTTTTCGCGCTGCGAAAGTGTGTCGGTAAAGTCGAGTAAACGGTCGGCCAGGGTACTTTTGCCGTGGTCGATATGCGCTATGATACAGAAGTTTCGGTTATTTTTCATAAAGTGCAAAAGTAGAAAAATATCGGATATGGAGCGATGCTGTTTTTGAGATTTTGAGATGAAGTGCGAAAAATGGCAAATTATTTTCTGTTGATTCTGAACCTGGTCTATTCACAAATTAAAATAGAACACTGATGGCACTGATGTTACTGATTTAAACTGTTAAAGAAAAAAATCTGTGCGAATCCCTTGTATCTGTGTCATCCGTGTTCTTCTTGTGGCAGATGATGAATTATCAAGGTTACACTTGACATGAATGTAATTGCATCGTGCAATACTGTAATTGCATCGTGCAACACTGTAATTGTATCGTGCAACAATGTAATTGCATCATCCAACAATGTAATTGCATCATCCAATAATGTAATTGCATCATCCAATAATGTAATTGCATCATGCAACACTGTAATTGCATCGTGCAACAATGTAATTGCATCGTGCAACACTGTAATCGCATCGTGCAACAATGTAATTGCATCGTGCAACAATGTAATTGCATCGTGCAATAGTGCAATTGCATCTTACATTAAAATAATGCCTTTTCGCTATTTAATATGTTGAAAATTTACCACGGAAAAACGGAGAACAAGGAAAACACATAGAAGATATTAAGAAAAAAATTCCTTAAATTAAACTCTCAATGCACTCTGTGTCTCACTGTTTAATGGGGAAAATAAAATTTTGATGAAAAAAAAATAAATTTGCTTTATTAATAATTAAAATATTTCATAGTTTTACACTCGATAAAAATTCTAATAATATGACAAACCGAGAAAGTTTATTGCTTGCGTCCTTTGAGCGTACGCTGGCGGTGTTGGATCAAAATCTTCCAATTATCCAGGATATTCCTGCAATTATCGAAGTTAAAGGCTCCCTTGCTGCTTCTATCAATACTATCCGGTTGATAAATGTGGAGGTGGAAAAGGGTGTTGGGGGAACCTTTATCAGTTTTAGTGAGAAAAAAGCCAAAATGATTGCCGACACCCTTGCCGTGCAGGGAGCGCTTATTGCTTATGCTACCATGCAAAATAACATTGATCTGCTCGAAATGGCCGGTATTAGTTTATCGCTGCTCAAACGGACGGGCAACGAGGCGCTTTACGACAAATGCAAGCTGATACATGATCTTGCATTGCCATTTAAAGTTGTTCTAGCATCCGATTACCAGCTTAACGAAAGCAGATTTGTGCAATTGGCCGCATCGCTTGAAACATACAGGCTGGCGCTGCCCAAAAAAGACCTTGTAAAACAGGAAAGTGTGGCCAATACCAAAAGACGCCGGGAAGCTTTTGAGCAAACAAGCGATATCATGGATAAACTTGGCAATTTGTTGCTGATGTTGCGCAGCACCCAGCCGCAATTTTACGAAAGTTACCTCGCTGCAGCTCATATTGGCGGGTATCGCTCCAAAAAAGCTAAGAACCAAACGCTTGTAACAGGGCAGGTGGTTGATTTTGAAACCCACGCAGCAATTGCCGGCGCAAAAATTAGTGTTGTTTTGCAGCAAGCCGAAACTTACAGCGGCAACGATGGCAATTTCAGTCTCGAAATTCCCACTCCCGGCGAAATTACCATCAAAGCCGAAAAGGCAGGCTACACACTTTGGGAAGATGATATTATTATCGAAGCTGGCGAAAGTATGGCGGTGTTGGTGGAAATGGAGAAGGGGGAGTGAAATGAAGAAAGATTTATTATGAATTAGTAAATATTAATTAGGAGGTAGCCAAAAATCCTATAAAGAGTTGGGCAAAATAAAACAAAACAATATGAAAAGATTTAGTTTAACGTCAATGATTGCTTTTTTTCTATTACTACTAAATGTGACTGAAATAATGGCGCAAAAAGATAAGCAAGCTGAAAAATTGAACAAGGCATTGAAAGCAATAAATTGCGCTAAAGCAAATGATTTGGTACAAACTGTTAAATCAGTGGATTATACTGATGAAGATGGAAATACCTTATTGACACTAAGTTCAAATATCGGTTGTATAGATGTCATTAAAACATTGATAGATTATGGAGCAAAAATAGATTTACAAAGATATGATGGTACTAACGCGTTAATGATTGCATCAGGCAGTGGGTACTTTGAAGTAGTAAAGTTATTATTAGACAAGGGAGCACAAGTAGATTTACAAACAACTGATCATAACAGTACAGCCTTAATAATGGCATCAATAAATGGACATACTGAAGTGGTAAATTTATTATTAGACAAAGGAGCGAAAGTAGATTTTGCTTCATCCATAGGAGCCACTGCCTTGATTATGGCATCTGTGAAAGGACATATTGAAGTGGTAAAGTTGCTTTTAGATAAAGGAGCAAAGTTGGATTTTCAGGCCATTGATGGATCATCTGCATTGTCAACTTCTTCTAAGTATGGAAATACTTCTGTTGTAAAACTGTTGTTGGATAATGGAGCAATGGTTGATTTACAAGACAAAACAGGAAAATCAGCCTTAATGAATGCTTCTGAAAGAGGAAATATTGAAGTGGTAAAGTTGCTTTTAGATAAAGGAGCTAATGTAGATATACAAACAACTAAAAGGATTACTGCCTTATCCTTGGCTTGTGCCTATGGGCATTTCGAAGTCGTAAAACTACTTTTGGACAAAGGGACCAATTTTAAGATTCCTGAAACTGATGATTTTACAGAATTAATGGTGGCTGGAATGAAGGGATATTCAGAAATTGTGAAAATACTGATAGAAAAAGGAGCAAATATAGATTATCAAATTAAAAGCGGAGATATGGCCGGCGCTACGGCATTGTTGCTTTCCTCGGCAATGGGGAAAACTGAAGTTGTAAAAATTCTATTAGATAATGGAGCAAATATAGATTTACGATCATCAGATGGAAATACAGCGCTGACGGTAGCACAACAAAATAACAGTGCTGAAGTTGTTAAATTGCTTCAAGCAAAAAGTGCAAAATAACTCTAAAAATAGAACGTTGTCAAAAATATTTCGAATATTATTGCAATCTTATGATTGAATAGAACTAAATTAATTAAATCAAAGCACGAAACATTAACATTTTAGTAGCAATAAGTTTTCAGTGGTTATCTTATAATCCTACGAAGCTACAACTATGGTATCAGCAGACAGGAAAGTAGCCTTCAATCACTTATTGCTGTCAATTGCAATCATTAGCGTTTATGTAAAATATCATTGATACATAATTAAAACACAAAGGAGTTTAAAATGGATATACAAATGAAATTAATCTTAGAGGCTTTGATGCATTATAAATTTAAAGACGCCATTGAATTAACCAACGATGAAAATTTAAAAAAAGTTTTCAAATTATGCAGCGAAAACATCCTATCAGATAACAAAATGAGCGAAGCCATTTCATTTTTGGTTAATATTGGTAGTCCAATTATACCTTTTTTAATTGAACTGAGAAATCATGGAAAGTCCCAAATTCAATTCATTACTGATGAAGCATTGTTTAAGTTAGGATGGGAACCGTATAATATCGAAGAAAAAATTTGGTTCTTTAGTCGTCGAAAAGCATGGCAAGAATTAGCCAATTTAGGAGAAGCTGCAATACCAGAACTAATTAGAAATAATCGTTATGATGAATTAGTACAATTTGGTCAATTAGCTGTACCTGCATTAATAGAGGATAAAAACCAAAAAGGAGGTTCTTGGTTATACAAAATTGATGAAGAAAGAATTTTTAAAACATTAATAAAAATTGGACAACCTGCAATACCGGCTCTGGTAAAAACTTGGCAAAAATATCAAAATATTTTTTATTCAGAACTACTCAATAAATTAGGTTGGGAACCTATAGAAGATAATGAGAAAGTTATCTTTTATAATCATTCGAAACAATGGCATAAATTGGTTAAAATTGGAGAACCTGCAATTAAGATATTAATTGAAAATTGTAGATGGGATGAACTATTGTCGATTGGGCATACAACAATACCAAAACTTGTTGATAAATGGCAAAAGAGTTATAAGCATGAAGATAAACATAATATTGCAAGAACACTTTATGAATTGAAGTGGGTACCACCAACCTTGGATCTTCAATTAGAATTTTATTATGATGCCACATTATATAATGAATTAGTAAAAATAGGTGACCCTGCAATAGACTTTCTATATAAGCATAGTCTTCATCAAGAATTAGCAGAAATAGGAGAATCTGCACTACCAGCATTGTTATTAATGTATAAGAATCCCGAAAATTATTATTTAAAATATTATCTTAATGATGATATTTTGAAAATAAAAACAGCACCAGAAACGGATGATGATAAAGTTCTTTATTATTTTATACATAAAAACTGGGATGAATTAGTAAAGCTTGAAAATATTTCATTACCATATTTGATAAATATACTTAACACTGGTTTTTCAGGTCAACAAGAAAATGCTGCAAAAGCTTTAGAACAATTTGGTAATAAAGCGACAAAATCATTGACTAATTTATTGTTAAAAGTTAATGAAGAAGGAATAATAACTCATTCTGATGCTGTCAGAATAGAGACTCTTCAATACATAATAACAAGTATATTATTAAATATAAAATCAGAGGATGCCATTTTTTCAATTCTTAATTCTTTTCATAGATTGACAATCAATAGGAATACTGAGGAAATAGCAATAAAACTAAATGAAATTCTGCCACTATTTCAACATAGGCAGGTAATTGAAGCAAAAGAAAAAATGATAAAAATATTGATTGAAAAATTTAAAGCAGGTTATAAATACACAAAAATATTAAATGCTTTTAGTGTAAATGATGAAATAATAATAAATACTTATATCAATCTTCTCAAAGAACTAGAGCGACCATCTGATTATAATGAAATATTAGAATATTTCATTAAAAACAAGTGCAGCCGAGCTGTGGATGTATTATTTGATATAATTACCGTTCCAAAAAGCGGAAAAGAACGATTTTATAAAGATATTATAACTACAATAGGGAAGATTGGAGATAAAAGTACAATTCCTCGTTTAAAGTCATTACTTTATTCAAATTGGGCTATAATAAATCATACTGGTAAGATTGAAAAGTACATTGATTCTAAATGGATTGAACCACTGATTCTTTCTGCAATAAATGAGTTGGAAGGAAAAACTGATGTTTCAAAAAAAAGGAAAAATAATATTGAAAAAGAGAAATCCAATTGGTGGCGATTCTGGAAATAGATAAATAAAGGTTAATCAAAGCACAAAACGCCACCAAATAGGGCTTAAACGCATCCACCATCCATTACTCAGGAAATTAGCCTGATCCTAAATAACGGCGATGATTTAATCCGATATTGAATTCGAACACGGCTTTATGTACAATGCCATAAAATACGTACATTACAAGAGCATGCATCAGTTAAAAATTGAATTTAATTACCTTTGCAACAATGAAATTTAAAATTGATTTCATGTTTTAAACCGAAAAGTTTTGATTAATTGAGTGAAATGTAAAATGTAATGTTGACAGATTATAGCAAAATAAAGCAGGAATACGAAAGTCTGAATTTGCAGAATGTGATTGACTACGAGAAGTTTTGTATGATTTCGATAGTCTGGCATTCGACAAAGATTGAAGGATGTTCGCTAACCGAAACGGATACAAAAGTATTGCTGGAAAACGACATTACCGCAGCCGGCAAGCCTTTAAAAGACCACCTGATGATTAAAGACCATTTTGCTTCGTTCGGTTTTATTAAAGAACAGGCAAAACAAAAACGTAAACTTTCGATAGACTTTATCCGTGAAATTGGCGTAATGGTAATGAAAAACACGGGAGACAATACAAACACCGTATTGGGCGATTTTGATACTTCAAGAGGCGATTTGCGGCTTGTACAGGTTTATGTTGACAAAAAGTATTTCCCGGATTATAAAAAAGTGCCCGGCTTACTGGAGCAACTCTGCACTTCGGTAAATGAACGGCTTGACGGTGCAAAGGAATTGGAAGTGTTAAACCTTTCGGCGGACATACATTATAATTTTGTAAACATCCATCCTTTTGGCGACGGCAATGGAAGAACTGCGCGGTTACTAATGAATTATGTTCAATTGTATCATGGCGAACCATTGATTAAAATATTTACCGAAGACCGGACAGCTTACATCAATGCCTTAAATGAAACAGAAGAAAAGGAAGATTTGGCGGTTTTCAGAGGGTTTATCAAAAAGCAGCACATCAAATTTTTAAAAGCCGAAATTGAGAAATTCAATAAACTTGAAATAGGATTTGGATTAATGTTTTGAGGG